>JAQSXO010000542.1 GCA_029256625.1 Cellulosimicrobium sp.
CGTCTCGAGCGTCATGCGGCGGGTGTTGGGCGCGCGGCCGGCCAGAGTGTCGGCGAGGCGCGCGACGACGGCGTGCTCGTCGGCGAGCGTCGCCACGGCCGCGTGACCGGCGTCGGCGCGGTGGGCGAGACCGCGCAGGCGATCCGCGAGGTCACGCGCCGAAGCGTGTGCGGCGGCGGCCCGCTGGACGCCGTCGCGCGCCGCCGCGACGGCCGCCGTGAAGGGGGCGAGGTCGAGGGGGGCGTCTTCCGCGTCGACGAGCAGGAGCTCGAGGTCGAGGAGGCGCTGACGCACCGAGGTCACGGCGGCATCGTGCGCGGCGATCGACGCGGCGAGGCGGTGTCGCTCCGGAGCCGGACGCAGGGCGGCGATGACCTCGTCGACCGTGTCGAACGGGCTGCGCGTGACGATGTCGGCGAGAGCAGCCGCCGCGTCATCGTGCGCGAGGGTCGCGGTGGCGATGCCGATGCGCGCGGTCGTCAGCGCTCGCACCGCGGCGCGACGGGCCCTGAGGTCGGCCTCGCGGTCGGCCACCGAGGGGAACGCGCCGCGCGCGTTCTGCACGTCGCCGCGGAGGGCATCGGCCCGTTGGTGTGCCAGTGCCTCGTCTTGCCGGGCTGTCGCGAGAGCCGCGGTGAGCTTCTCGATCTCCGCGGCGATCCGGGTGTCGAGATCGGCGGCGCGGGTGCGTTCGACCTGGACCCGCTCGTACTCGGCCTCGTCGGCCCGGGCCGCGGAGAGCGCCTGCTCCGCTTCCGCGAGGCGGGCGGAGAGCGTCTCGACGTTCTCGCCGCCGGCGCGAGCCGTCGCAAGGGCATAGTCGTCCCGCGCGATCCGCGCCGCGTCGGACGCGAGACGGTCCTCTTCGACGGCGGCGTTCTTCCGCTCCTCGGCCTCGACCAGTTGCTCGTCGGTGACCGGAGCCTCGTTCCCCGTCGCCGGATGCGGGTGCTCTCGCGACCCGCACACCGCGCAGGGCTCCCCGTCGACGAGGTCGTGAGCGAGTTCGGCGGCGGCCCCCGCGAGTCGGCGGCGCAGCAGCGCCGTCCACGCGTCCGTCGCGTTGCGCATGTCCTCTCCACGGACGAGCGCGGCCATATCGGCCTGCTCGCGTTGCGCGAGCAGCTGCTCGGCCCGACGGGCCGCGTCGAGGCGCGAGCGGGTCTCTTCGGACCGTGCCGCAGCCGTCTCCCGACGCGCGGCGGAGCCGGCGAGCAGGGTGAGCTGGTCGTCGAGGCTGCGCAGCAGCTCGGGGACCTGGGCGCGTCCCTCGCTGAGGGTCGCGAGCTCGGTCTCGAGCGTGGCGATGAGCGCCGCCGAGCGAGCCTCGTCGGCGTCCGCGGCGGTGAGGGCCGTCTCGGCGGCGCGCACTGCCTCACACCGTGCGAGGAGGGTCGTCAACTCGTCGTCGCGGAGACGGAGTCCTTCGGTGTCTTCGACAACGTCCTCGCCCGCAGCCTCGACCTGCTCGACCGCGGCAGCGAGGAGTGCCCGCGCGGTCGCGAGATCGGTCGCCGTTCGGCGCTCGGTGTCGATCGCGGGGCGCAGGGTCTCCGCCTCGGCGGCGGCCTCGGCCTCGGCACGGGCAGCGGCGACGCGCTCGGCATCCGCCTCGAGAGCGGCGAGCTGCTCGCGGAGTCCGACCCGATCGCGTTGGCGGTCGTGCAGCGTCCGCGCGTCGCGTTCCGCGGCGAGAGCGTCGTCGAGCTGGGCGTCGGCGGTGTCGCGCTCACGGGACCGCGTGTCGACGCGGTAATCCGCTCGCTCGACGGCCCGCACGACCCGCGCCAGGCGATCGACCACAGAGAGCGGTTCGGACGACGAAGGGGGGTCGACGACGGGCGCGTCGTCCGGGCCCGCGGCATCCGTTCCCTCCGACGCCGGCACATCGACGTCGAGTTCGGCAGCGAGACGCTCCGCCTCGTCGAGCAGTGTCGAGACCTCGACGCCCTCCGCGGCGAGGCGCTCCTGGGAGCGCTTGCGCCTCTCGTCGAGCTGCGCGGCATACTCCTCGAACGACCGCGTGCCGAAGAGCGTGCGCAAGAGGCCGAGCCGCTCATCGTTCTTGGCGAGGAGGAAGCGCGCGAAGCGGTTCTGCGCCAACAGGATCACCTGGAGGAACTGCTGCTGGCTCAGGCCGAGGATCTCGTCGAGACGCGTGCCGACATCGACGGGGCGCGCGGCGACGCCCTCCCATCCCTCGGCGGTGCGCACCTCGAGCAGCGCGCGATGCGGCTCTTTCGTCGTTCCCCCGCCCCGGCGTTTGGGGCGCTCGAACTCCGGCGAGCGGGTCACTCGCCAGCGCTCTCCCTCGGCGCTGAACTCCAGCGTCACCCGGGTGGGGTCGTCCGGCCCGCAGTGGTCGCTGCGCAGCCGGCGCTCGGCTCCGTCGTAGCGGGGAACGCCACCGTACAGCGCGTAGCAGACGCCGTCGAGCACACTCGACTTGCCCGCACCGGTGCGCCCGGTGATCAGGAAGATGCCGTCGTCGGAGAACGCGTCGAAG
>JAQSXO010000543.1 GCA_029256625.1 Cellulosimicrobium sp.
GAGCAGTACCGGAGCGCGAAGAAGTAGTACCAGTGCGCGGCGGGCCACGCGTCCTTGGCACCGAGCGCGATGGGCGCGATGCCTGCGGCCTTGAGCTGCTCGGTCGCCGCCTCGAGGTCCGAGATCGTCCCCGGGGTCTCGCTGATGCCGGCCTGCTCGAACAGGTCGGTGCTGTAGAACATGCCACCGGGCAGGATCGACACCGGCATGCCGTAGACCTTGCCGTCGACCGACAGCGCGCTCAGCGACCCGCCGACCGCCTCCTCGACCACCGGGTCGATGAGGTCCGTCAGGTCCTTGACCTGGCCCGCCTCGACGACGTCCGCGAGCTTGCCGCCGCCGCGCGCCATGAAGATGTCGGGTGCGTCACCCGAGTTCAGGGCGGTCTGGAGCTTGCCGTCCATGTCTTCGTTCTGGATCGACTGGATCGTGATCGTCACGCCGGGGTTCTCGTCCTCGAACGCCGCGGCCGTCTCCTTCCAGTACTCCATGCCGGGGCCGGTCGTGGAGTTGTGCCAGAAGGTCATCGAGACCGAGCCGTCGTCCGAGCCGGAGTCGCCCCCGCCTCCGCAGGCCGAGAGCACGAGCGTGCCCGCCATCGCGACGGCGGTCGCCGCCAGGATCTTCCGAGACTTCATCGTTCCGTCCTCTTCGTCGAGTCGCACAGGGCGCACGCTGCCTCGAGCGCGCCGGGCTGCCGCCGCGTCGGGGCCGCCACGGCGACTCTCGCAAACGGAGGGGCGGCGTGTCAATCGTTATCGATAACGTTTTACACACGATGCGTCGCGGGCGGCCGGCCGGCGCGGCGGCAGGGTGCGCTCGCGAGCCGGGGACGCGGCCGCGGACCAGGGCCAGCGCCCGGGGGTGCGCCGCCGAGGCGCCGCGGCACGGGCTACTGTCTCCCCATGCGCTCCACGGGAAGAGTCACGATCGGCGACGTCGCGCGCACCGCCGGCGTCTCGGTCGCGACGGTCTCCAAGGTGATCAACGGCCGCTACGGCGTCGCCCTCGAGACCTCCCGCCACGTCCAGGAGGTCATCGACCAGCTCGGGTACGAGTCGTCGATCGTCGCGCGCAGCCTGCGCAGCAGCCGCACCAACGTCATCGGCATCCTCGTCGCCGAGTTCGAGCCCTTCTCGACCGAGCTGCTCAAGGGCATCTCCGAGGCGGTCGACGGCACCGGCTACGAGCTGCTCGCCTACTCCGGCGGGCTGCGCCGAGACGACCGCGTCGGCTGGGAGCAGCGCTACCTCTCCCGGCTCGGCGGCACCCTGATCGACGGCGCCATCCTCGTCACGCCGACCGTCGTCGCACCGGGCAACTCGATCCCCGTCGTCGCCGTCGACCCGCACCGCGGGCCCTCCGGCCCGCCCACCGTCGACTCCGACAACCTCGCGGGCGCGCGCGCCGCGACCGAGCACCTGCTCTCCCTCGGGCACCGCCGCATCGGGTTCCTCGCGGGGCGACCGGACCTCGAGTCCGCGCGCCTGCGCGAGCAGGGCTACCGGGAGGCCCTCGCCGACGCCGGCGTCCCGTTCGACCCCGACCTCGTCCGGGTCGGCGGCTACCGCCCCGACCTCGCCGACTCCCCCGCGCACGAGCTGCTCTCGCTCCCCGAACGCCCCACCGCGATCTTCGCCGCGAACGACCTCTCCGCCATCCGCACCATGGAGGTCGCCGCGGAGCTCGGCCTGCGCGTGCCCGACGACGTCTCCGTCGTCGGGTTCGACAACGTCCCCGAGTCCGCGCTCACCACCCCGCCCCTCACGACCGTCGACCAGCCGATCCACCGCATGGGCGCCGAGGCCCTGCGCCTCATCGTCGACCTCGTCGAGGGCAACACCCGCGAACCCCACGTCCGCCTCCCCACGACCCTCGTCGTCCGCGGCACCACCCGCCCCCTCTGACCCTCCGCCTCCGGACCCCTCCGACCGCCTCGACAGGACCGGAGCCCGCCGGGAAGACCCCTCGTCCCATCAGAGAGAACCCGGGTCGGCCGAGGCAGAACCCCGGTCAGCCGAGAGAGAACCCTGGTCCGCCGAGGCAGGACCCCGGTCAGCCGAGATAGAGCCCTGGTCCGCCGAGGAGAACCCTGGTCATGCGGCGCCCGCGGTCGCCCGGGCGAGTGAGGACCAGGGTGAGACGACGTAGGGCGGGGTGGGTGGTGGTGCCGCGTCGTGGCGGGCCTGGCGGGAGCCGCGAGGAACGAGCGGCGGATGGTAGACGCGCCCCCCCCCCCGACCACCCCACCCAGCCACACGCCGTCGAGCACAAGACCCACGGCTCTACCTCACGCAACCACGGCTCTACCTCACGCAACCACGGCTCTACCTCACGCAACCACGGCTCTACCTCACGCAACCACGGCTCTACCTCGCGCAACCAGGGCTCTACCTCGCGTGACCACGGCTCTACCTCACGCAACCACGGTTCTACCTCGCGCGACCGGGGTTCGCTCTCGGCGCCAGCGAGGCTGGAATCCCGGGCACCTCTCCGACGTTATGTCAGCAGTACCACTGCCGACAGACCTTGAGGAGGTCGCATGGCCCGCCTCGCACGCCGCGTCCAGGTCGAGAACGACTACGGCGAGATCCTGCACTACGAGCGCCACACCGGCGGCGGCCTCGTGTCGCCGCATGCCCGCGTCCCCGAGTCCGTCCCCGTCGGGTCGGGCACGTACGTCGAGAAGGGAGCCGTCGTCGGGCACGGCTGCCAGCTCGGCGACGGGAGCTGGATCGACCGGGACGTCGTCCTCGGCCGTGGCGTCCGCATCGGCGACAACGTGCGCCTCGCCCCCGAGACCCGGGTCGGCGACCGTGCCCGCGTGGGCAGCGGCGCGCGCGTCGGGCGGCGGGTGCTCGTCGAGCCGGGCGCCGTCGTCCCGCCGGACGAGATCGTGCCCGACGACGCCACCGTGCGCCGTCGGGGCGGGATCCGGTCCGGGTACGACGTCGCCGCCTAGCAGCAAGCACGGCCCTCTGCCCCCCCACGGCCGGCCGAACCCGGGGTGGTCGGCGCGTCTCGCGCCGAGCCTGGCGACATCCCCGGGTTCGGCGACCGCGGTTCCCGTAACCCCGGCTCGGGCCCATCGGCAGTGGACGCCTTTTCCCTGCGGCGGTCGGGTGCGTAGCCTTACCGCCCGTGACCTTCCCGCCGCACGGCCCCGCCGTCCCTCCGCCGCACCCGCAGCCGACGCCGGTGCCCCCGCACCCGCAGGGCCCGGCGGGCGCCGCGGTGCCGCTCGACCCGCGCGCGGTCCTGGAGGGTCGCCCGCCGGGCCGGGCGCGCGTCGGCGTCATCGTGACGATCGCGATCGCGAGCCTGTGCCTGCTCGTCGGTCTCGTGCTCGCGGCGCTGTCCGGGGTCGGGACGTTCACCGTGGGCCTCCTGCTCGCGCTCGTGCCGCTCGGCATCTGGCTGCCGGTCGTGCTCGCGCTGGACCGCCTCGAGCCGGAGCCGCCGAGCGCGCTCGTCGTGGCGTTCCTGTGGGGCGCGGGCATCGCGACCCTCGTCGCGGGGATCCTCAACACGCTCGGGCTCGAGCTGCTCACCGCGCCGCTGTTCGGCGAGGAGGTCGGCTGGTACGTCGTCGCGTCGTTCGGGGCCCCGTTCGTCGAGGAGATCCTCAAGGGCGCGGTGCTGTTCGGGATGCTGTGGTTCCGTCGGCACGAGATCGACGGCTGGACCGACGGCGTCATCTACGCGGCGATGGTCGCGCTCGGGTTCGCGGCGGTCGAGAACGTCACCTACTTCATCATGGCGGCGCAGGACGGCACGCTCGGCCCGACGTTCGTGCTCCGCGCGCTCGTCACGCCCCTGCTGCACCCGCTGTGCACGGCGCTCACGGGCCTCGGCGTCGCGAGCGCGGCCACGAGCCCGCCCGGCCCGCGCCGCGTCCTCGCGCCGATCGGCGGCCTCGCGGCCGCGATCGCGCTCCACATGCTGTGGAACGCCTCGACCGGATTCGGGACGCTCGCGCTCGGGGTCGCCTACCTGGCGGGGCTCGGCGTCCTGGTCACGCTGATCGTGCTGCTCGTCCGGGACCGGCGCCGCACGGTCGCGACGATCCAGCGGCAGCTCGTCCCGTACGTCCCGACGGGCCTGGTCACGCCCGCGGACCTCACGATGCTCTCGACGCTCGCGACGCGCCGGCAGGCGCGCGACTGGGCCCGTCGCACGGGCGGCGCCGGTGCCGCGCACGCCATGCGCGACTACCAGCAGGCGGCGACGGAGCTCGCGCTGCTCCACGACCGAGTCGCCCGCGGCGCGGTCGAGGCGTGGCGCGTCGAGGGACAGCGTCGCGCCCTGCTCCAGCTCATGCTCACGGCGCGCCAGGCGTTCCTCGTCCGGACGCCACAGCCGCCGCCCGCGCCGTGGTCGCCGGGCACGCCGTCCGGCTTCACGTCCGACGCGTGGGTGCCCGGCCAGGGCGCGTACTAGCCCGGCAGCCTCCGCCGACGCTTACCCGGCGCCGCCCCGGGGCGGCGTCCGGATGACGAGCACCGCGTCGACCGGGGCGCCGTCGAGCGCCCGGTAGGAGTGGTCGGCGTCGGAGACCCAGCGCAGCTCGTCGCCCTCCTCGACGACCGCCTCCGCGCCGTGGCGCCCGGCCCGCAGGCGTCCGCGCGTGATGAGCAGGTGCTCGACGACGCCCGGCCCGTGAGGCGGCGACGTGCGGTCCGCGTGCGCCTCGAGGTGCAGGTGGTAGACCTCGACGGCGGT
>JAQSXO010000057.1 GCA_029256625.1 Cellulosimicrobium sp.
GAGCCGGTCCGCGAGGCGGACCAGGTCGAGCGACGCCCGCACCGCCTGGGTGCTGGACTGGCCCGAGCGGACGGGCACGAGGTCGAGGACGGACAGGCGAGGGGTCTGGGTGCTCACCCTGGTGCCAACCGGCGACCCCCGAGCCTCATTCCCTGGGAAGGCCGCGGCCCGCCTGCCAGGATGGTCGCCATGGACGTCCCCTCGATGATCATGGGCGGCGCGATCGCGTCCGTCGTGTGGATCGTGCTCGTGCCCTGGAGCCGGCTGAAGGAGCTGCGAGTGCGCGATCAGGCGGAGCGCACGGAGGGCTGACCGGGCGGGAGCGGTGTGCGCAGGCCGCTCGCGCGGTGGACCGGGCTGGTCACCGCGGTGCGGACGGCGGACTCGGAGCCGACGACGCGCACGAACGACTGCGCGCGCGTGACCGCCGTGTAGAGCAGCTCGCGCGTGAGCAGGGGTGACGTCGCGGGCGGGAGCACGAGGGTGACGCGGTCGAACTGGCTGCCCTGCGCGCGGTGGACCGTCATCGCGTGCACGGTCTCCACGGGCGGGAGCCGGTGGGTGCGGACGCGCAGCGGCGCGCGTGGGTCACCGAAGACCGCCACGACCCCGGCCCCGGCCTCTGAGCCTTCCGCGACGAGCACGCCCGTGTCGCCGTTGTAGAGGCCGACCTCGGCGTCGTTCGTCGTGACGAGCAGCGGTCGCCCCGCGACCCACGGGGAGTCGGTCGCGTGGTGGCCCGTGGCCTCCTCGACCCACGCCTCGACCTGCGCCGCCCACCGGCCCCGGCCCGCGGGTCCGCGCCGGTGCGCGACCATGACCCGGTGCCGGGCGAGGGCGTCGAGGGCCGCGGTGGCGTCGCCCGCGCGGGCCGCCTCGACGAGCCGCGCGCCCGCCGCGACGGCGTCGGCGCGGACGGCGGCGAGCGCGGCGTCGTCCGGGACGTCGTCGGGCGTCTCGAGGAACTCCACCGAGCCGTGGCCCGCGCGCAGGAGCGCGAGCGTCGCCTTGGCGTCCCCGGTCCGGATCGCCGCCGCGAGCGGCAGGATCTCCGAGTCCCGGTCCTGGCGGTGGACGGTCCGCAGCCGCACGACGCCGTTGCCCAGCACCGCACGGTCGTCCACCTCTCCGTGCGCGGGTGGCGGGGAGTCGGCGAGCGCGGTGTCGGCCGTCGCGACCACGGCCGGAGCGGCCGCGGGCGGCGCGACCGGATCGCGGTGCACGAGGTCCCCGAGCACCGCGCCGGCCTCGACGGACGCGAGCTGGTCAGGGTCGCCGACGAGCACGAGCCGTGCGTCGGGCCGCAGCGCCTCGAGCAGCCGCGCCATGAGGGGCAGGGCGACCATCGACGTCTCGTCCACGACGACGACGTCGTGCGGCAGGTGATGGTGCGCGTCGTGGCGGAACCGCGTGCTGCTGCCGGGGCGGTACCCGAGCAGGCGGTGCAGCGTCGTCGCGACGGGTGTGCCCACGCGCTCGCGGTCGGCCGGGTCAGGGAACGCCGCGACGACCTCGCGCACCGCCTCCTGGAGCCGCGCGGCGGCCTTGCCCGTCGGTGCGGCGAGCGCGACGCGCAGCGCCGTGCCCGCGGCCTGGTCCGCGTCCTCGACGGCGGCGCCGCTCGCGGGGTGCGACGGATCGCCGACTCCGCGCCCTCCGTCGCCCCGCCGCTGGTCGCCGGGCGGGACGGACGCCGTCGCCGGCCGGGCGGCGTCGTGCAGCACGGCGAGCAGGCGTGCGACCGTCGTGGTCTTGCCCGTGCCCGGGCCACCGGTCAGGACGGTGAGCCGGCGCGTCGCGGCGTGCGCGGCGGCGAGCCGCTGCCGGGTGTCGTCCGCCGCGGGGAACAGGCGCGCGAGGGCAGCGGCGAGCCGGTCGGGGTCCACGGCCAGATCGTCGGCGGCGAGCCGGCCGTCGACGTCGTGCCGCACGGCGAGCTCGTCGCGCCAGTAGCGGTCGAGGTACAGCGCGCCGCCGACCCAGCGTCCGGGCCGGTCCGCGGGGCCGTCGACCCCGACGGCGACGAGCGGGCTGCGCGCGACCGCGTCCGCCCACGCGGCGCGGTCGGGCCACGGCAGGTCGGCGGCGTCCGCGCGCGCGGCCTCCTCGTCCTCCGGCAGCTCGAGCGACCCGAGGTCGTCGAGGCGCACGCACACCGACCCGCTGCGCACCGCGCGCACGGCGAGCGCGACGGCGAGCAGCACGCTGTCGTCGTGCTCGCCCGTGAGCCTGCCGAGCCGCAGCGCGACGCGCAGGTCGGCCGCCGAGACGACGCGCGCGGCGTTGAACTCGGCGAGCCACGGGGGGACGCCGACGGCGAGGCGCGGGTCGCCCTCGTCCACCGCGACCGGCGTGGCTGCGGGCGGGAGGGTCGCGGACGACCCGGGGACGGTCGTGGTCATGCGCGGCCTCCGTCGAGCAGGGCGGACAGGGCGACGACGAGCCCCTGCGGCGGCGTCCAGGCGACGACACCGTAGGGGGCGCCGTCGGGACCGGTCGGGGTCTCCGGGCCGGCCATGCCGCGCACGAACAGGTAGGCGCCGCCGGCGAGGTCGCGGTCCGGGTCGTAGTCGCGCACGCGCCAGCGCAGGTAGCGGTGGAGCGCGACGAGGTACAGCACGAGCTGGAGGGGGTAGTGCGAGGCGAGCATCGCGTCGCGCGTCGCGTCCGGGTGGTAGTCGCCGACGGCGAGCGGCACGCCGGGAGGGCCCACGCGGTTGGTCTTGTAGTCGACGACGAGGTACCGGCGCCGGGCCGACTCGTCCGGCCGCCCGTCCGGGCCGGAGACGGGGACGCGCAGCACCGCGTCGATCGAGCCGGTGAGGTAGCCGCGCAGGGGGACGCCGCCGGAGCCCGCGCCACCGTCCTCGGCCTCGTCGGCCAGCGCCGCGAGCAGGTCGGGGTAGCGCGCGAACGCGTCGTCGGCGGGGAGGTGGGCACGCAGCACGTCGGCGAGGTCGCGCAGCGTCGAGGGACGGACGCCCTCGGTCTCGTCGCCGCCCGCGAGGGGGAGCTCGAACTCGAGCTCGGGCAGCCGGTCGCGCGGGTCGACGTCGGCCAGCGTGAGCCCGCCCGCGATCGGGCCGAGGGGCGTGCGCAGCGACAGGCCGAGCGCCGCGGCGAGCGACACGGGCTCGACCCCGGGCACGCGGACCGTCGCCGCCTGGGCGCAGCGCGCGCGCACCTCGGCGTCGAGGTCCTCCGCGGCCGTGTCGACGTACTCGAGGATCTCGTGCACCAGGGTGCCGAAGGCGGTGCCGCCCGGCTGCCCCTCGTAGGGCGAGGGCACGTCGGCCCCGGGGCGTGCGGCCGGGCTCGGGGCCACGGCGGTGGCCCCCTCCTCGTCCGTCGTCTCCTCCGGCTCGTCCTGGACGCCCGGGTCCTCGGGCTCGCTCTCGATCCCGCCCACGGGGCCGTGGTGCGCCGCCGCGGTGAGGGCCGAGTACGACGCGCGCCGCCACTCGCGGTCGGGCAGGTGCGTCGCGGCGGCGAGCGCGAGGTCCGACCCGGCGCGCGCACCGGGCGACCAGCGGTCGCCCTTCGGCCGGGCGTCGACCTGCTCGACGACGACCGTCCCGCCCGAGCGCGCGGCGACCGCCTCGAACGCGGACCGGACGGCGTCGTCGCGCATCGCGTCGGGGCGGGCGTGGCGCCCAGGCTCGCCGCCGAGCATCCGGTCCGCGAGCAGGAGCCGCGTGAGCGGGCCGGAGCCCGTGCTGCGCTTGGTCGGCGTCCAGTGCACGACCACCTGGTGCCGCGCGCGCGTGAGCGCGACGTACAGGAGGCGCAGGTCCTCGCCCAGCTCCTCGTCGCGCCAGCGTGCCTTGGCGTCGACGAACCCGGGGGAGCCGACCCCGCCCAGGTGCAGGACGCGCTGGCCGCGGTCGTCGTGGAACGCGAACAGCTCCTGGTCGTCCGACTCGAAGCGTTCCCAGCCGAACGGGACGTACACGACGCCGAACTCGAGGCCCTTCGCCGCGTGCACCGTGACGACCTGCACGGCCGCGGCGTCCGTCTCGAGGCGGCGCGTGCGCTCGTCGGTGAAGACGGAGCCGACCTCGGCGATCCGGGCACGCAGCCACGCGGTGAGCGCGGCCGTGCCGAGCCCTTCGGTGACCGCGGCCTCGTGCAGGGCCTGGGTGACGTGGCGCAGGTCGGTGAGATAGCGCTCGCCGTCCGCCCGGGCCAGCACCCGTTCCGTCGCGCCGCGCCGGGCCGCGACCTCCGCGACGGCGGCGACGCCACGGTCCGCGAGCAGGCGCGCCCAGGCCCGGACGGTGTCTCCGAGCTCGTCGTGGTCGGCGTCGCCGGCGGTCGCGAGCCGCTGCGCGTCCCAGCCGACGAACGGGGTGAGGGCGAGCGCCGTCGCGCGGCGGTGCAGGCCCGGCTGCTCCAGCGCGGCGAGCAGGGTGAGCCAGTCCTGGGCCGCTGCCGAGCCGAACACGCTCGACGGCCCCGACACCACCGCGGGCACCCCCAGCGCGACGAGCGCGGAGCGCACCGCCTCGGCCTGCGCGTTCGTCCGGGTGAGCACCGCGACGTCGCGCGGCTCCAGAGGGCGCCAACGGCCCGCGCCGCCGGTGCTCGCACCCTCCTCGCCGCGCGCCGCGCCGAGCCCGTCGTCGCGCACCCGGTCGCCGCCGCCGTCGGCGGTCCCCAGCCGGCCGGCGACGTCCGCCGCGACGTCCCGGGCCAGCAGGCTGCGCGCGTCCGGGGCGGACGGCGCCGACGACCCGCCGAGGCGGTAGGCGCGCCGCGTGACCTGCCGCAGCCTCACCGGTGCACCGCCGGAGAACCGCGGCTCGGGGTGGGCGGCGTCGACAGGACGCACGACGATCCGCGGGTCGCCGAGCGCCGTCTCGCCCAGCAGCGCGTGGAGGCCCTGGAGGAGCGGGCCGTCGCTGCGCCAGCTCGTGCTGAGCGTCGCGGTGTCCGCGGCGTCCTCGACCGCGCGCAGGTACGTCACGACGTCCGCGCCGCGGAACGCGTAGATCGCCTGCTTCGGGTCGCCGATGAGCACGAGCGTGCGGTGACCGTGGAACGCCGTGCGCAGGATCTCCCACTGCTCGGGGTCGGTGTCCTGGAACTCGTCCACCATGACGACCCGGAACCGCGAGCGGACCCGCTGGGCCGCCGTCGCGCCGTGCTCGGGGTCCGTCAGCGCGCGGCGCAGGAGCACGAGGAGGTCGTCGTAGTCGAGGAGGTGCATCGCGCGCTTGCGCGCCTCGACCTCGCGGCGGGCCGCGACCGCGACCTCGTACCGCGCTGCGCCCACCGAACCCCCGGGTGCGTCCGACGGCGCCACGACGGCCCCGTGGTCGCTCACCGCGGTGCGCGCGACGTCGCGCACGTCGCGCGGCGAGAGGATCGGCTCCGGCTCGTCGGCGAACCTCCGCACGTACAGGTCGTCCGTGACCTCCTCGACGAGGTCGGCGACGTCGGGCAGGAAGCTCGTCGCGAGGTCGACGTCCGCCGCCGTGCCGAGCGCGGTGAGCATCTGCTGGCAGAAGCCGTGCGTCGTCGTGATGGTCGCGGCGTCGAGCTGGGACAGCGCGACGCGCAGGCGCTCGCGCCGGCGGGCGAGCTCGCCGTCGTCGACCGCGGCGAGGAACGCGACGAGGGCGTCCGGGCTGGACTCCGGCTCGGGGCCGCGCAGCGCGCGCTCGGTGGCGACCAGACGCTCACGCACGCGGTCGCGCAGCTCCGACGTCGCGGCGCGGCCGAAGGTCACGAGCATGATCTCGGGCAGGGCCGCGACGCCCTCGGCGACGTACCGCGTCGTGAGCGTGGCGATCGTGTGGGTCTTGCCCGTGCCGGCGCTCGCCTCGAGCACGACCGTCCCCGTCGGCAGGTCGCCGAACGGGTCGAAGCGCCGGGGCGCGCTGCTCGTCCCCGTCGTGCCCCCGAGCGTGGGGGCACCGTCGGTCGTGGTCCGGGACGTCGCGCCGTTCACCGGGCACCTCGCAGCTCGTTCTCCAGCAGGGGTTCCCACACGCGGCGCGCAAGGGCACCGAGACGGGTCGGGTCGTCGGGGAAGCGGCCCAGGTCGGCCGTGGTGGCCAGGCCCGCGACGTCCGGGAGGGCCGGGTCCTGCCCCCAGGCGAGGACGACGTACGGGTCCTTGCGCTCGAAGCCCTTGTTCCACGCCCAGCCCGCGCGCATCAGCGCGTCGCGCGCGTCGCTCGCGCGCCGCTCCTCGGTGTAGCGCAGCGACACCTCGGGGAGCAGGGGCAGAGGCTCGCGCGCCGCCTCGTCGCGCAGCGCCACGAGGTCGGCGAGGACCGTGGCCGCCGTGTCGCGGTCCGGCGGGGTGAGGGTCGACCACGCGACCCCGGGGCCCCGCGGGGAACGCCCGATCGCGACGGCGTCCCACGGGCGCGCGGGGTCGCTCGCCGTGAGCGCGAGCGCCTGGACCCAGGCGCGCAGGCGGTGCTTGGGCCCGAGGCGGGAGTACTCGGTGCGCACGACGCGCGCGCCGTGCACGCCCGGCACGCTCCCGACCAGGGTGCGGCCGTCCGGGAGCACGGCGCGCACGTCGACCGTCTCGGCCGAGCTCAGCACGTCCTGGCTCACCGGGCGGCCCGCGGCGAGATCGGCCTCGCGCGCGGCCTCCACCGCGGCGACCCGCAGCGGTCCGACGCAGCGGACCACCTCCTGCAGCGCCGAGCGACCCAGCTCGCGCGGTGGCACCTGGCCCCGACGCCACTCGGCCTGCATCGCCCGGTTCGGGTCGACGCCGGCGAGCGCCGCCCGCAGCACGCGGTCGCCCACGCCCCACCCGGACAGTCCCGTGAGCGCGAGGGGGAGGCGGTCCTCGACGTCGTCCTCCTCCAGCACGAGCCCGACGTCGAGCGTGTGCTGGGCGAACCAGCGCGGCGCGTTCTCCAGCAGGCGGACCAGGTCGTCGAGCTCGACGTCGGCTGCGGCCGAGGCCGCAGGGGGCTCCGCTCCGACCCCGACGGGCAGGTCGAGCGGCGCGCCGACCAACGCCCCCACGGCCCGGCGCTCCCGGTGCGCGGCGCGGGCGCCGGCGAACGCGGCGCCGTCATGGCTGAACGGCCCGGGCACGCCCAGGGCGCCCGGCGTGAAGTTGCGGTCGTCCACGGTCTGCAGCGGGTGCTGCACGACGACGTGCTCGCGCACGGGGCGGCCGTCGGAGGTCCTCGCCGCGCGGTCCAGCGCGTCGAGCAGCTCCGCGACGGGGACCGCGGGCGGGCGGGCGGCGCCCGTGCGCTCGTCGGCGCCCGTGTGCACGACGACGAGGTGGTCGCCCGCCGCGGCGACGGCGTCGAGGAAGATCTGCCGGTCCTCGCTGCGCGCGTCGCGCTCGCCGATCTCCGGGTGCCGCGCGAGCAGGTCGTCGCCCGCGGGCGCGGCGGTCCGGGGGAACACGCCGTCGTCGAGGCCCAGGAGGCACACCACCCGGTGCGGCACCGAGCGCATCGGCTCGAGCGAGCACACCGTGAGCGCGCCCGTGCGGAACCCGGCACGCGTCGGGCGCCCCGCGAGGCGGTCGTCGAGCAGCGCGCGCACGTCCGCGAGCCGCAGCGCGACCCCGCCGTGCGCCGCGCCCGCCGCGCGCACGTCGCCGAGCACGCGGCGCGCGGAGCCGATCTGCCACGCCTCCGTGGGCGGCGCCTCGGCGAGCAGCGTGAGCGCTCGGTCGAGCGCGTCGAGCCAGTGCGCGAGCGGGTGCACCCCGTCGAGCGCGCGCAGCGTCTCCGTCAGGCGCGCGACGAGCTCGGCGAGGCGGCCCGCGAGGTCCACGTCCGTCGAGCCGACGTCGTCGAGCGGCAGCGCCGGTCCGACGAACCGTGCGTCCTCGTCCGCCATGGCCGCGCCGAGCAGGAGCCGGTCGAGCGCCGCGTCCCACGTGCCCTGGCGCACGTGGCCGTCGATCCCGAACCGGGCCCGGCGCTCGCCGTCCTCGCCCCAGTGAACGCCTGCCTCGACGGCCCACTGGCGCAGGCGGTCCACGTCGTCGTCGGAGAACCGGAACCGGCGGCGGACCGGCGCGCTCGCCGCGAGGTCGAGCACCTCCGACGCCGTGACGCGGCCGTCCGCGAGGCGTAGCAGCGTGGCGAGCAGCGCGAGCACGGGATTGGTCGTCCCGGCGCCGCGGTCCGCGAGGCTGACCCGCAGGCGCTGGCCCGGGTGGGCGTCGTCCCCGAGCTCGGGGACCGCGCCGAACGTCGCCGTGACGAGGGGTGCGAACGTCTCGACGTCCGGGCACAGCACGATGACGTCGCGCGCCTGGAGCGTCGGGTCGGCCGAGAACAGGCCGACGAGCGTCTCCCGCAGGACCTCGACCTGACGGGCCCGGCCGTGGCAGGCGAGCACCTGCACGGACCGGTCCGCCGGGTCGAGCACGTGCGCGCCGTCGGGCTCGTCGGCACGCAGCGCGGACTGGAGCGCACCGAGCAGCGTCGGCGGGGTCGACGCGGCCGCGTGGTGCGTCTCGAGGGCCTCGCCGTTCCCGGCGAGCCGGAGCTGGAGCTCGACGGCGTCGCGACCGGTGGAGGCGAGGAACGGGTGGCGGGCGAACGTCGGGAGGTCCTCACGGCGCCGGGCGACATCTGCGCCCGTGGCCGGGACGCCGTCGTCCGCCGCGACCTTCTCCCACAGCGCGGGCGACGGGTGCACGAGCCACAGGTGGACGTCCCGGTGCTCGGCGAGGGCGCGCAGGACCCGGAGCTCGTCCTCCGGGAGCCGAGTGGGACCGAAGACGGACAGCCGCGGCGGGAGGTCGACGGCGACCGGGTCGGCGCGCAGCGCCGCGACCGCCTCCTCGACGCGGCGCGCCGGGTCGGTGGCCGGGACGCGCTCGACGAGGCGGCGCCACAGCTCGGGCTGCCAGTCGAGGTCGTCCGGGGTCCCGGGGGTCTCCGAGGCCCGGGACGCCGCCGACCACGCGAGCACGACCTCGGGCCGCTGCCGCGCGTAGCCCACGAGCAGGTCCGCGAGCCG
The DNA here is from genome assembly GCA_029256625.1 of Cellulosimicrobium sp. Lineage (GTDB taxonomy): Bacteria > Actinomycetota > Actinomycetes > Actinomycetales > Cellulomonadaceae > Cellulosimicrobium. The sequence continues at coordinate 8,968 of JAQSXO010000057.1, forward strand.
GCGCGCGAGCGTCAGGCGCCGGCCTCGGCGCACCTCGTCGCCGGGGTCGCCGACGTAGCGCGCGAGCGGCGCCGCCCACGGCTCGGCGAGGTGCGCGTCGAGCACCTCGAGCACGGACCAGGCGAGACGCTCGGGACGCCACGGGTCGTCGTCGGGGTCGAGGTCGGTGAGGTCCGCGACGACCTGCTCCACGAGCCGGCGCGGCCCGCGGAAGTCCACGTTCGCGCAGATGCCCGACGTCTCGCCCGCGCCCAGGTGGTGCGAGAGCCGCTGCGCGAGCCATCGCTCCACCCCGCGCGTCGGGACGGCCACGACGTCGGGCGTGAACGGGTCCTCCGGCGCCTCGGCGAGCACGGCGGCGAGCGGCGCCACGAGCGCCTCGGCACGCTCGGAGCGGTGCACGTGCAGCAAGAGGACCCCTGTCGGTGGTGGCGGACCGGTCGTCGCGCCCTGCCGGCCGGCAGGGCGCTACGAGGAATCTACGAGGTGCGTCCCACACCGTCGAACCGCCGTCCACAGGTCGCGGGGGACTACGGTGTCCGCACCGCACGTGCGCAGAGCCGCGTCGGTCCGATCGGCCGACGGAGGACGACCCATGCCGGTGACGAGGGCAGTGGGCGTGCGGTGCACGATCGCCGACGGCGCCGCCCGGCCGACCGTGGCGGCCGCGTGCCGGGGCGCCCTCCTGGTGCTGCGCGACCGGATCGTGAGGCTCCAGGTCGACGTGTACTCGGACGAGCCGTGGCCCCCGGACGCGATCGAGGCCGTGCAGGCGCTGGACGAGCTCCGGCTCGCCCGGCGCGGCCGTCTCGCGCGGCGGCTCGGGCGCGACCCTTCGATCTCGCTCGACCTCGACCCGCGCGACGACCACGAGCTCGGCCTGGCCGTGGCCGTCGCCCCGTACACGATCTGCGGATCGGGCTTCGACGAGCGCTGGCGGCTGCTCTGGGACGTGAACGACACCGGGACGTCGGTGACGTTCACGTTGTCGTCCCACGAGCTGGACGATCTCCGGGCCCGCGTCGAGCGGTCGGGGGGACGCGGCGAGGACGTCGTCGCCCTGGGCAGCCGCAGCCGCGGCCGCAGCGGCTGAGGCCGGTCGGGATCAGGCACGCCGCGCGACGAACACCCACTCGCGGCCGGGGCGGTCGGGCGCGTCGCGGACGTCCACGACCTCGAACCCGCTCGCGGCGAGCGACGTCTCGACCTCGTCGCGCTCGCGGAAGCGCAGCGTCGAGTCGGAGTGCAGCTCGGTGCCGTCGGGCAGCACGGTCGTGTCGTGGAAGGACACGTACGGGAGCGACACGTCGGTGAGGTCGGTCCAGGACTCGACGGGCCCGACGTCGGGCACGTCCGTGCGGACGGACGTCGCCGCGCGGACCCAGCCCTCCCACGCCCGCCGCGCGGGGACGCGCGTCTCGAGCACCAGCCACCCGCCCGGCACGAGCGCGTCGTGGACGCCGCGCAGAGCGGCGGTCCACGCGTCGTCGGTGAGGAGCACCTGGGCGACGTTCGCCGTCATGGTCGCGAGGTCGACCTGGAGCGGGGGCAGGGTCGTCGCGTCGCCGTGCAGCCAGCGCACGCGGTCCGCGCCCGGCTTGGAGCGTGCGACGTCGAGCGACGCGCCCGCGGGATCGACGCCGACGACGTCGACCCCGCGCCGCGCCAGGAGGCACGCGAACGTCCCGGTGCCGCACCCGACGTCGAGCACGCGCCGCGCGCCGAGCTCGTCGACGATCGCGGCGTAGGCGTCGAGGTCGGACCGGTCCGGGTCGAGCGGGTCGTAGAGGGCGGCGAGGCGGGGGTCGTCGAAGATCGCGTCGGGCACGGGACGACCGTAGGCCGGTTCCGTCGCGGCGAGCCACGTCATTCGAGCCGGCGCTCTCGGCCTGCTCGGCGGGAAGGGCTCAGTCGAGGACGGGCCAGGGCTGCCACCGGCCGCCGGGGAGCGACGCCAATCGGCGCTGTGCCGCGTCCGCGACGGTCCGCGCGAGCCGCTGCTGCCCTTCCCCCGACTCCCAGCGCCCGTCGGGTCCCTCGAGGCGGTAGCGGACCCAGGACTCGCCGAAGCGGTATCGCGGTCCTCTGACCCCCTCGGAGAAGAGGCCCCGCGCGACCCCCAGCACGAGGTCTTCGAGCCCTTCGGCGGCACCCTCTGCCGTGTCGTCGCACGCGTCGCAGCCGCACGACGGGAACCTGTCCTCGTGCAGGACCCCGGCGCGCACGACGACGCCCGGGTAGCTGTTCGCGACGAGCGTCAGCGGCGCGGCGTCGTCCGAGACGGGGGTGACGCGCACCGCCCGTACGGCGTCCGTACCCACGTCCCGCACCCCGGCGAGCACGGGAACCGCGGGCGTGTCTGCGGCGTGCGGGGTGAGGTCGACGCCGCGCAGGTCGACGTCCTCCACCGTGACGGCGTACGTCGCCGCGAGGTGCTGCACGAGCGCGTCGGCGACGTCGACGAGCGGCGCGAACCGCTCGGGGTGGGAGTCCACGGAGTACGTGTCCTCCGGCGGCCCGTCGAGGTGGTCCCAGCGTCCGCCGTACTCGAACGGCGCCCCGTCGGCGTCGTGGAACACCTGGCGGGTGATCGGCGGGCGGACGTAGGCGGTCACACGGTCAGGCTAGGGCGACCCGCCGCCGTCGAGCATGCGCATTCTGCCCGCCGACCATGCGCTCGTGGCCCGTCCCGACGCC
>JAQSXO010000544.1 GCA_029256625.1 Cellulosimicrobium sp.
TATTTCTCGATGAGCACGATGTCGGAGCCGAACGCGCTCAGCGCCTCGCGGCGGCACGAGGCGAGCAGCGCGTCGAAGTCCTCGGCGCGATCGACGCGGCGCATGCCCTTGCCGCCGCCACCTGCGCTCGCCTTGATGAGCACGGGATAGCCGATGCGCTGGGCCTCGGCGCGCAGCCGCTCCTCGCTCTGATCGTCACCGTGGTAGCCGGGCGTGGTGGGAACGTCGGCCTTCTCCATGAGCGCGCGGGCTGCGGACTTCGAGCCCATGGCGCGGATCGACGCGGCGCTCGGGCCGACGAACACGATGCCCGCCGCTTCGCAGGCCTCGGCGAGCGCCGGGTTCTCGGAGAGGAAGCCGTAGCCGGGGTGGACGGCGTCGGCGCCGGTCGCGACGGCCGCCGCGACCACGGCGTCGACGTCGAGGTAGCTCTGCGCCGCGGGCGCGGGCCCGAGCCGGACCGCGACGTCGGCCTCGCGCACGTGGCGCGCACCGGCGTCGGCGTCGGAGAAGACGGCGACGGACCGCACGCCGAGGCGTCGCAGCGTGCCGATCACGCGGCACGCGATCTCGCCGCGGTTGGCGACGAGGACCGTGCGGAAGCCAGGACCACCGGTCGGGCGGTCTGCCGGCAGGGTGGGCGGCCGGTCCGCCGGCCGGACGGTCGGCTCGTGGGGGGTGTCGGAGGTCATCGGCTCACATCCGGAAGAGACCGAACCGGTCGCCGGTCCAGGTGTCTGCGAGGGGCGTGCGCGCGCACACGCCGAGGGCGAGGCCGAGCACGCGGCGCGTGTCGGCGGGGTCGATCACGCCGTCGTCCCACAGGCGCGCGGTCGCGTAGTAGGGGCTGCCGTGCTCGTCGTAGTCGGCGCGGATCCCGGCGGAGAACGCGGCCTCCTCGTCGGGGTCCCACGCCTCGCCGCGCGCGGCGAGCTGGTCGCGCTTGACGGTCGACAGGACGGACGCGGCCTGCGGACCGCCCATCACGGAGATGCGGCTCGCGGGCCACGACCACAGGAACCGGGGCGAGTACGCCCGCCCGCACATCGAGTAGTTGCCCGCGCCGAACGAGCCGCCGACGATCACGGTGAGCTTGGGGACGCGCGTCGTCGCGACGGCGGTGACCATCTTGGCGCCGTCCTTCGCGATCCCGCCCGCCTCGGCGTCGGTGCCGACCATGAACCCGGAGATGTTCTGCAGGAACAGCAGCGGGATGCCGCGCTGGTCGCACAGCTCGATGAAGTGCGCGCCCTTGAGCGCCGACGCCCCGAACAGCACGCCCTGGTTCGCGAGGATGCCCGCCGGGTGCCCGTGGATGCGCGCGAACCCGGTGACGAGCGTGTCGCCGTACTCGCGCTTGAACTCGTCGAAACGGCTCCCGTCGACCAGGCGCGCGATGATCTCGCGCGGGTCGTACGGTGCTTGTACATCGGTCGGGACGGCATTGTACAAACCTTCACCGGACCGGCTCGTCGTCCCCTGTCCAGGCGCCCGGGCGTCGTCGTGGCCGACGGCGGGGGGCCGGCTCCCCACGACGTCCCACGCGGGCGCGGGGTCGGGCGGGAGCGTCGCGACGATGCGCCGCACGGTGTCGAGCGCGTCCTCGTCGTCGTCGGCGAGGTGGTCGACGACGCCGCTGCGCCGCGCGTGCAGCTCGCCACCGCCGAGCTCCTCGGCCGTGACGACCTCGCCGATCGCGGCCTTCACGAGCGGTGGGCCGCCCAGGAAGATCGTGCCCTGGTCGCGCACGATGACCGTTTCGTCGCTCATGGCGGGCACGTAGGCGCCGCCCGCCGTGCACGACCCGAGCACCGCGGAGATCTGCGGGATCCCCGCCGCCGAGAGGCGCGCCTGGTGGTAGAAGATCCGGCCGAAGTGGTCGCGGTCCGGGAACACCTCGGCCTGCCGGGGCAGGAACGCGCCGCCCGAGTCCACGAGGTAGACGCACGGCAGCCGGTTCTCGAGTGCGATCTCCTGCGCCCGCAGGTGCTTCTTCACCGTGAGCGGGTGATAGGTCCCGCCCTTCACGGTCGCGTCGTTGCACACGACCATGACCTGCCGCCCGCTCACCACGCCGATCCCGGCGACGACGCCCGCGGCCGGCCACGCGCCGTCGTCCACGCCATACCCGGCGAGCGGCGCGATCTCCAGGAACGGGCTGCCCTCGTCGAGCAGCCGGTCGACGCGGTCGCGCGGCAGCAGCTTGCCGCGCGCGACGTGCCGGTCGCGCGCCGACGCCGGCCCACCGCGCGCAACATCCGCCGTGCGCTCGCGCAGCTCGTCCGCGAGCGCGCGCTGCGCGGCGTCGTTCGCCCGGGCGGTCTCCGACCCGGGGTCGACGGCGCTCGCCAGGATCGTCATCCGGTCACCCCTCCCTGCCGAACCCGGGATCGCTCCCCACCCACGGACGATCCTGGGGAGGAATCCCGGGTTCGGCCGGGCGCGGCGCTTCCCGACGGGGGCGAGCCGCCCGCGAGGAGCGCGAGCGCCGGGTCCTCGAGCA
>JAQSXO010000545.1 GCA_029256625.1 Cellulosimicrobium sp.
CCCCGACCACCCCACCCAGCCACACGCCGTCGAGCACAAGACCCACGGCTCTACCTCGCGCAACCACGGCTCTACCTCGGCCAACCAGGGCTCTACCTCGGCCAACCAGGGCTCTACCTCGGCCAACCAGGGCTCTACTTCGGTAGACCACGGCTCTACCTCGGCGGACCACGGTTCTCCTTCGCCAGACCAGGGTTCTACCTCGCGCCACGGCGCCCTGTTCGGCGCGGGGGCGGGGTTCGCCGTAACCTGGCAGACGTCGTCGGCGACGTCCGCGACGCAGGCGGGCGGGCACCGGCGCTCTCCCACCCCGTCGCCCCGAGGAGGCCCCGTGCCCGAGCCCGTCACCGCTGCGCCTGGTCCGGCAGCCCCCGACTCCTTGCCGCACGTCGTGGTGGTCGGCGCGGGGTTCGCCGGGCTCGCCGTCGTCAAGGGGCTCGCGAAGGCGCCCGTGCGCGTGACGCTCGTGGACCGCCGCGTCTACAACACGTTCCAGCCGCTGCTCTACCAGGTCGCGACGGGCGGGCTGAACCCGGGCGACGTCACCTACTTCCTGCGCGGGCTGCGGCTCCAGCAGAAGAACGTGCGGGTCGTGCACGAGCACCTCGTCGGCATCGACCACGAGGCGCGGCGCATCCACCTCCTCAACGACGAGTGGGTCGACTACGACTACCTCGTCGTCGCGAACGGCGTCACGGCCAACTTCTTCGGCACCCCGGGCGCCAAGGAGAACTCGTTCCCCATGTACTCGCGGTCCCAGGCGATGAAGATCCGCGACACCCTGTTCATCCGCCTCGAGAAGGCGGCGGCGAACCCCGGGACCGACGAGGGGCTGCGCGTCGTGGTCGTGGGCGGCGGCGCGACGGGTGTCGAGGTCGCGGGGGCGCTCGCCGAGCTGCGCACCGCGGGCCTGCGCCCCGCGTACCCCGAGATCCACGGCGACGCGTTCGAGGTGAAGATCGTCCAGCGCGGCGGCGAGGTCCTCAAGTCGTTCCACCCCAGGCTGCGCCGGTACGCGGCCGAGGAGCTGCGCCGCCGCGGCGTCGGCCTGCACCTGGGGGCAGGGGTCGCCGAGGTGCTGCCGGACTCGGTCGTGCTCACCGACGGAACGCGCATCCGCTCCGACCTCACGGTGTGGTCGGCGGGCGTCCACCCGCACGAGGAGGTCGACGACTGGGGCCTGCCGCGCGGTGAGGGCGGGCGCGTCGTCGTGGGCGACGACCTGCAGGTCGAGGGCCTGCCCGGCGTCTTCGCGGCGGGCGACATCGCGATCTCCCCGGCCGGGCTGCCGCAGCTCGCGCAGCCGGCGATCCAGTCGGGCGAGCAGGTCGCGCACAACATCGAGGCGCTGCTCGCCGGGCGCCCGACGACGTCCCTGCGCTACTTCGACAAGGGCACCATGGCGGTCATCGGGCGGCGGGCGGCCATCGCGGAGGTCGTCGGCAGGCTCCGCCTGACGCGCGGCGTCGCGTGGCTCGCGTGGCTGTTCGTCCACATCATGGGGCTCATCGGGCCGCGCAACCGCCTGACGACGCTCGCCGGCCTGGTCACGCGCTACGGGTTCCCGTTCCACCGCCGCCCGATCCCCATCGTCGGCGACGTCCCGACCGTCCGGCCGCCCAAGCGCGCGACGCCCCGCCGAGGCTGATCCCCGAGGATCACCCGCTGTCGACGGCTCCCCCGGCCGCAGCCGACGCGACCGTCACGTACCCTCGAAGACGCAGGAAAGTTCGCAGGGGCAACCGGGGGCACGTGTGGTGGTAGGACGAACGACGGCACCGTCGACGACGAGGGGCCGGACGCAGCACAGCTCGAAGGAGCGCGGCAGGCACTCCCGTGCCCGCACCGGCGTGACGGCGGTGCCGCGGCGCGCGCGCGTCGCCGTGCTCGCCGCCGTGGCCGTGGCGGCGTTGGCCGGGTGCCGGGCCGAGGCCCTGCCTGGGGGCCCGGGGACCCCGACGCCGTCGCCCACCGCCGAGCCGACCGCGGTCCCCACCGCTGAACCCACCGACGAGCCCACCGGCTCCCCGACCACCGGACCGGGTGCCCCGGTCCCTCCCGGCGGGTCCGACGGCGTCGAGGTCTCGGTCGAGATCGAGCCCGCGTTCCCGATGCCGAACCTCGTGGAGACCAAGCTCAAGCAGGCGCGCGCGGACCTGGAGAAGCGCGGCGCGGCGAGCGTCGTCGTGGTCGACGCCCGCGACCCGGGAGCGGGCACCCTGCCGGGTGCGTCGAACGGCTGGACGGTGTGCGCCCAGGAACCTGCGGGCGGCGACCTCCTCCGAGGGTCGGCGACCGTGACGCTCGCCGCGGCGCCCAACGCGCGGCAGTGCCCCTGACGCGTTCCCGCGGCTGACGCCGTCCCGGGTGGCGGCGCCGACCGGGTGGGAGCACGGTGGGACACACACCGCCAGCAGACAGGAGTCCGCCGCATGAAGATCGCCCTCGTCGGTGCCCACGGCAAGGTGGGCCGGCTGCTCGTCCCGATCCTCGTCGACCACGGGGGGCGAGCCGCTCCTGCTCGACGTCGAGTCCTCCTCGACCGACGAGCTCGCCGCCGCGCTCGGCGGGTTCGACGCGGTCGTGTGGTCCGCCGGGGCGGGCGGGGGAAGCCCGGAGCGCACCTACGCCGTCGACCGCGACGCCGCGAGCCGCACCATGGACGCCGCCGCCGCTGCGGGCGTGGACCGCTACGTCATGGTGTCGTGGATCGGGTCGGTGCCGGACCACGGCGTCGACCCGGAGTCGAGCTTCTTCGCCTACGCGGACGCCAAGCTCGCCGCCGACGACCACCTGCGCGGCACGAACCTCGGCTGGACCATCCTCGGGCCGGGCACGCTGACCGACGACGACCCGACGGGAGCGATCCGCGTCGTCGGTGACGGCGCCGACGGGCTCGACGGCGCCGACGACGTCCCGAGCGGCGCGGCCTCGCAGGTCTCGCGCGCGGACGTCGCGATGGTCGTCGCGCAGGCCCTGCGCACCCCGGCGACCGTCGGCCGCTTCGTGCGGTTCTCCACGGGCGACACCCCGATCCTCGAGGCGCTCGACCGGTAGCCGTCAGCGCCCGACGCGGCGGTTCACGCGGTCGCGCAGGTCGAGGGCCGTGCGTCGCCAGCCCGCCGCGCGCGCGACGACCGACCCCACGCTCGTGTCCTCGGCGCGGACGTGCACGACCTCGACCCCGCGCGCCGCGGCCGTCCGCACGATCGTGTCCGTCGCACCGCGCAGCGCGAGCTGGAGCAGGACGGACGTCGTGCTCGCCTGCGCCTCGCCCGTCCCGAACCTCCGCTCGTAGACGACCTGGGTGACCACCCGGTCGAACATCGGGTCATGCCGTGAACCCGCGCCGGACGCGTCCGCGTCACCCTCGGAGCCCTCGGTGTCGTCCGCCCCGCCACCGGCGACGTCCGCACCGAGGAACGCGTGCGCGTCGGAGACGATGTCGTCGCCGTCCGCGTCGGGCGGCAGCACGGCGAGGTAGAGCGAGAGCAGGAGCTCGCTGATCTTGCGCAGCACCCACGCACGGCCGGGTAGCGGGGGCAGCGCCACGACGTACTGCGCGAGGTTCACCTCGAGCGCCTCGGCCGAGAGGCACGTCCACGCGGGTGCGGTGCGGACCTCCACGACGCGCCCCCAGTCGACGTCCTTGCCGTCGAGACCCACGCGCTCGGGGCCGATCGTCACGGCCCCGAACCGGTCGAGCAGCGCGAGCGGCGCCGTCGCGAACCGCGGCACGTACGGGACGAGCCGCACGACCCCCTGGACCGACACGTCCCACTCGCGCTCGAGCGGGTACGTCGGCCGCGGGTAGGCGGCGATCGCGCGCCGCACCCACTCCGCGACGACCTCGTCGAACGAGCCGTCGTCCGCGGCGTCGTCGAGCAGGCCGCCGCGAGCGTCGTCGGACCCCTCGGCGGGCCCGTCGTCGACCGCGGCGCTGCCCGTCGCCGCGCCGTCGTCCGCGAGCGCCTCGACGAGCGCGTCCTCCAGCGCGGCGTCGAGGCCGGGGTCGACGGCGTCGCGCCGCACCCGACGACGGGGCATCGAAAGGGGCAGCGAGACGGGCAGCGAGAACGTGGGGCGCGGGATCGAGGGCAGGGACGGCCGCGGGACGGCGGGGACACGCAGGAGGCGTCGCTCGCCGAGCAGCCGCGCGAGCGTGCTGCGCTCGTCCCCCGACGTCACACCGGGCAGGTCGGGGCCCTCCCCCGGCTCGTCGCCCGTCGTCGTGAGGAACGGTTCCTTCGCCACCTCGGCCCCCTGTCCGTCGCGCCCGACGGCGCACCGCGGGCCAGCGTAGACCCCGGCGCACGCCCAGGACGACGCAGGGCGGGGCCGCCCTCCCACGGAGGACGGCCCCGCCCGTCAGGGTGACCCGGCTGGGTCAGGCGCAGTCGATCGCGTCGTACGCGACGTCGTACGTCTGGGTGTGGTTCTCCCCGCCGCCCGCGAGGCGCGCGACGACGCTGACCGACCCGGCGTCGGTCGACGCCGAGCGGGTGGAGAACGACTGGTACGCGTTCGCGTCGGGGGCGACCTGGCCGAACGCCCGCTGCCCGAACGGCGTGACGAGGCGCAGCGAGACGGGCTCGTCCTCGCCGTTGGTCGCGCGGACGGCGACGTACGCGGTGCCGTTCAGGCACCGTGCCTCCGCCTCGATCGCGTCGACGCGCGGGTTGCCCACGCCGTTGATCGCGAACGTG
>JAQSXO010000546.1 GCA_029256625.1 Cellulosimicrobium sp.
ACCTCCCGACGCCGACGAACCACGCGGCCGGGCCGACGACAGGAGACCCGCCGCCATGATGGGCGCCCACCACGCCGCGACCGGAGCCGCCGCCTGGGTGGCGGTGACGTCCACCGCCCCGTTCGCGCTCGGGTGGCACCCCGTGTCGTCCGTCGGGGTCATGACGGGCGCGGTCGTGTGTGCCGGGGCCGCGCTCCTCCCCGACGCCGACCACCACAACGGGACGTTCGCGCACTCGCTGCCGCCCGTGAGCGAGTGGGTGTCCGACGCGGTCGAGACGATCTCGGGCGGCCACCGCCAGGGCACGCACTCGTTCCTCGGCATCGCGGTGTTCACCGCGCTCGCGTGGCTCGTCGGGCTGGTCACGGTCGAGACGGAGAGCTTCGGCACGGTCTACGTGGGCGGCGGCGTCCTCGCGGTCCTGCTCGTCGCGCTCGCGCTCAAGGCGCTCAAGCTCACGCGGCGCGGCAAGCTCATGCCGTGGGTCACGTCGCTCACGATCGCGGCCCTCGTCGCGCTCTTCTCGCCCGAGGAGTGGAACTGGCTCCCGGTCGCCGTCGGGATCGGCGTGACCGTGCACATCCTGGGTGACGTGCTCACGACCAACGGCGCGCCGCTGCTGTGGCCGGTGAAGATCCGCTCCCCGCGCTGGGTGCGCCGCTCCCTCGTGGTCGACGACGTGTGGCGCCCCAGCGGCAGCTTCGCCCTCCCCCTGCTCGGCGACACCGGGTCCGTGCGCGAGTGGATCCTCGCGACGGCCGTCGGCCTCTACGCGACGGTCGGTTTCGTGTGGTCGGCGCTCGACCAGATGGGCTACGACACCTACGGGACGTACGAGCGCGTCGCGTCGGCGATCCAGGCGCTGGCGTCGGGCGTCGCCTGAGCGGCCTCGGTCACCGCCACCGCGCGCGATCGCGAGCACGATCACGAGCGCGGTAATTCCCTTGCCCCGTCCCGCACCCGGGTGGGACGGTCGCAGGACGTCGCCCGCGCCGTCGGGCACCGGAGGAAGGAGGAACGCCATGAGCTGGACGACCCACGCTCGCGTGTCCACCACCCCCGGGAGCACCGACCGCCGCTAGGCCGGTCGACGACCGTCCGAGACGGTCCGCGCCCGCCGCCGCCCGCGAGGCGGCGGCAGCGCCGTGCGCTCCCCGCCCGAAGGAGCCCACCCGTGCCCGAGCACGACCTGCTGTACCCCGATCCGTACCTCCCGCCGACGTTCGCGGGAGACCCCCGCACTCCCCCGCCCCGCCGCCTGCTGCGCAGCAGCGACACTGCCGACCTCGACGGCGCCGGTCCCGTCGCGGGCGTCCTCGATGCAGCGCTCGGCGACGACCAGCGCTGGTCCACGTGGTCCACCGTCGAGAAGGGGCAGCGCGGACCCGAGCCGCGCCCCGACTGGGTCGTGACCGCCGACGCGGCCGTCGACACCGAGCTGGGCGTGCTCAAGACCGGCAAGGAGGCGGACGTGTTCCTCGTCGAGCGCGCCGTCCCCGACGACGCCGCGCGGCGCACGCTGCTCGCCGCCAAGCGCTACCGGGACCTCGACCACCGCGCGTTCCGGCGCGACACGGTCTACACCGAGGACCGCCGCGTGCGCCGCACGCGCGACCGGCGCGCGCTCGACCGCAAGTCCCGCTACGGCCGCCAGGTCGCGGCCGGGCAGTGGGCCGCGGCGGAGTTCGCCGCGCTCGGCGAGCTGTGGTCCGCAGGCGCCCCCGTGCCCTACCCGGTGCAGATCGACGGCAACGAGATCCTCATGGAGTTCGTCGGCACGTCTGACGGCGTCGCGCACGAGGCCGCGCCCCGGCTCGCGCGCACCCGTCCCGACCCGGACCTGCTCGCGTCGTGGTGGGACCAGCTCCGCGACGGCATGGCCGTGCTGGCCCGCCTCGGCTACGCGCACGGCGACCTGTCCCCGTACAACGTCCTCGCGGACGGCGACCGGCTCGTCATCATCGACCTGCCGCAGGTCGTCGACCTCGTGGCGAACCCGTTCGGCACCGAGCTCCTGCTGCGCGACTGCCGCACGATGTCCGCGTGGTTCGCCGCGCGCGGGCTCGAGACCGACGCCGACGAGCTCTTCGCGCTCCTGCTCGCCCAGGCGTGGTGACGGTCGGCGCGGGCGAGCCGTGGGACGATCCCCGCGTGCTGCGCCTCGCCCTCGTCGGCCTCGACTCGTCCCACGCCGACCACTACGTGCGGCTCGTCGAGGTCGAGCGACGCTGGCCGGGCGTGCGCGTCGTCGCGCTCGTGGACGGCGAGCCGGCCCGACGCGCGGAGCTCGCGGCCGCGGGCGGGCTGTCGCTCGGCGCGGGTGAGGTCACCGTGCCCGACGTCGTGGGGCGGGTCGACGCGGCGATCGTCGCCCACCGCGCGGGCCGGCTCCACGGCACCGCGGCCCGCGCGCTCCTGCGCGCGGGCGTCCCGGTGCTCGTCGACAAGCCCTTCGCGGCGTCGGTCGCCGACGCGCGCGCCACGCTCGACGTGGCCCGCG
>JAQSXO010000547.1 GCA_029256625.1 Cellulosimicrobium sp.
GCCCGCGTCAGGGTTGAAGCCGACGAGCGGGCGCGGGCTGCTTCCCGCGGTCGTCCCCGCGTCCCCGCCGGCGCAGCCGTCGAGCAGCGCCTCGCGGTTTGACGCGAGGCCGCAGCGCCCGGACGTCCACTCGAGGATCGCGGGCCGGAGCGACGCGATCGCCTCCAGGGCGGCGTCGGCCGCGGCGCGCGCGAGGTCGCGTAGGTACGCGACGCCGCGGTCGCCGCCCGCGAGGTCGGCGTCGCCCGAGCACAGGACGGGCCCGGCGTGCGTGTGGGAGAGCGAGACGAGCAGGCGCTCGACGGGCAGGCCGGTCGCGTCGAGGACGGTCGTGCGCAGCGTCGCCTCGTCGTCGACCCGGCGCCACCACGTGCCGTCGACCGTCACGAGGACGAGCGGGTCGGGGACGCCGTCGGCTGGGGTGCGCTCCTCGGCGAGGGCGACCGCCGTGAGCGTCATGGCGCGGTGCGCACCCTCGGAGACGTCCCAGTCCGCCGGGCCCCAGTTGCGCGCCCGGACGCCCGGGTCGGGCGTCACGTCGCGGACGGCGACGCCCGCCAGGCCGACGAACGCGGGGACGGGGGCCCGCGTGTGCAGGGCGACCATCGCACCTCCTCTGGGCTCGGGAGTGCCGATGCTATAGCATGTTGCTCGGTCGACACGTCCGACCAGGGACGGCGCCGTGGCCGCTATCCTTCGGGGCGTCCGACCGACGACGATCCGAGCCCGCCGCCCCCACGACACCACGGAGAAGCCATGGCGCTCAAGAGCGTGCCGGACCAGAACGTCGCCGACCGGGTGACGGTCGAGCTGCGCGAGGCGATCTTCAGCGGCGACCTCGCGCCGGGCGAGCGGCTCGTCGAGCGCAAGCTCGCCGAGCGCCTCGGCACGAGCCACATCCCCGTCCGCGAGGCGCTCACGCGGCTCACGCAGGAGGGCCTCGTCGAGCGGCTCCCGCACCGCGGCGCGCGCGTCGCCGCCCTCACGAGCCGAGACCTCGAGGAGATCTCGAGCCTGCGCACGCTGCTGGAGCAGTTCGCGGTCGTGCGGGTCCAGGACGCGTGGGACCCCGCCAAGGAGGCGAGGCTGCGCAAGACCGTGCAGCAGATGGTCCAGGCGGCGGAGAAGGGCAGCAACGCGCGCGTGTTCGAGCTCGACCGGCGCTTCCACGAGCAGCTCTGGGAGATGGCCGACCACCGCATGCTCATGACGCTCAACGCGCAGCTCCGCAGCCGCATCACCGGGTTCCTGCGGGCCGCGAACGCCGCGCTCGAGCCCGAGGCGCGCGTCGCGCACGCCCGCACCCACGAGCTCATCGTCGACGCCATCGCGGGCGGCGACCCGGAGGCGGCGCAGCGCGTCATGGCCGAGCACATCGGCGAGGCCGCCGCCCGCCTCGCGAGCCACACCGAGGACGAGGCGGAGCCCGCCGTCGGGGCCTGAGCCCGTGCCGCCCGCCGGTGGCACGACCCAAGCGGTCGTCACAGCCCGGCGGGACGCCCGGTCGACCTGAGGAGGATGCACCCGCATCCGCTCATCTCAGGGAGGCACCACATGGCTCGCATCATCGTCGTCGGCGGCACCGGGCACGTCGGCTCGCGCGTCGTCGAGAAGCTCACCGCGCACGGGCACGACGCCGTCGCCGCATCGCGCCGCACGGGCGTCGACGCGTACACCGGCGCAGGGCTGACGGAGGCGCTGGCCGGCGCCGACGTCGTCGTCGACACCACCCAGGCGCCGTCGTACGTCCCCGACGAGGTCAAGGAGTACTTCGCCACGTCGACCGCGAACCTCGTCGCGGCGGAGAAGGCGGCGGGCGTCCGCCACCACGTCGCGCTCACCATCGTGGGCACCGACCGCCCGCAGGGCATCGGCTACTTCCACGGCAAGGCCGAGCAGGAGCGCGTCGTCCGCGAGTCGGGCGTGCCGTACTCGCTCGTGCACGCGACCCAGTTCTTCGAGTTCACGCCCGCGATCATCGGCACGGCGGCGCACGGGGACACCGTGCGGGTGTCGTCGGCGTCGATCCAGCCGATCGCCGCCGAGGACGTCGCGACCGCCGTCGCGCGGATCGCCGCCGGGGAGCCCGTGGGCGACGTCGAGATCGCCGGGCCGGAGGTCCTCGCGATCGGCGACCTGGTGCGCCGGACGCTCGCGGCGCAGGGCGACGGGCGCGAGGTCGTGACGGCGGACGACGCGCCGTACTTCGGGGCGCTGATCGAGGAGCGCACCCTCGTCGCCGTCGACGGCGCGCAGATCTTCGAGACGCGCCTGGAGGACTGGCTCGCCGCGCAGGCAGCCTGACGGTGCACCCCGGGTGGCGGCACGCCGCCGCCCGGGGTGTCGTGCGTGCCCAGCCCGGCCCGCACGGTCCGTCGCGTCGCACGCCGACGGTCGTCCCGCGACCCTACTTTTGCTATAGCATCCCGTCAACACCGGCTCGCGACCCTGGACGGCCATGCACCTGCGCACCGCCACGCCCGACGACGTCCCCCCTCTACGCGCTGTGGGACCGGGCGTTCGACGCGCCGCTCATGGTGCCGGTCTACGAGACCGACGACGGCCGGCTCGACCGCACGCACGTCGCCGTCGACCCGCTCCACGGCGGGGTGGTCGGCTCGGTGTACTGGACGCCGCGCGAGCTCGGCGGTCCGGACGGCGACACGCTCCGGGCCGGCGGCGTCGCCAACGTCGCGACCGCCCCCGAGTCGCGCGGCCGGGGCCTCGTCCGTGCGCTGCTCTCCCGGGCCGTCGAGCAGATGGGGCGGGACGGCACGGACGTCGCGCTGCTGTTCACCGGCACCCCCGACGTCTACCGGTCGAGCGGCTTCGAGACGTTCGACGTGCCGCTCCTGCGCGGCGCGCCGCGTCCGGTCGAGGACCCGGACACCGCGGTCTCCGATCCCGCGGACGACATGCTCGCGGCGAGCGCTCCGGGGCCGGGCGCGGAGGGCGACGCTCCCGTGCGGGTCCGCACC
>JAQSXO010000058.1 GCA_029256625.1 Cellulosimicrobium sp.
GTGCCGGTCGCACCGGGGGAGGCGGACGACGTCCTCGACGCGCGCCTGCTCGTCGAGACGCACGCGGCGCAGAGCGTCGTGCGCCTGCCCGACACCGAGCTCGCCACTCTCGTCGCCCTCCTGCGCGACCTCGTCACCGCCCAGGAGGCGGCGGTCGCGGACGGCGACGTCGCGGAGTACGCGACGCGCGACGCGCGTTTCCACCAGGAGATCGTCGCGGCCGGCGGCAACGCGCTGCTCACCACGTTCTCCGTGAGCCTGCGTGAGCGCCAGCAGCGCATGGTCGCGCACAGCGTCCGGTGGGACCCGCGCCGGGCCGCGACGTTCGTCGCCGGGCACCGCGCCCTCGTCGACGCGCTCGAGGTGCGCGACACCCGAACGTACAAGCGCCGCATCCAGCGCCACCTCGAGGACGCGAGGGCGGGTCTGTGAGCGCCGTGACCTCCGGGTCGACCTCGGTGGCGACCGAGGGTGAGGCCGCCGCGTCCGCTCGCGGGGCGAGCGCCGTCGTCGGGCCGCGGGCGTGGCTCGCCGTCGCCGCGGTGATGTTCGCCGTCGCGTGGGGCGGCAACGAGTTCACGCCGCTGCTCGTCATGTACCGGGAGGTCGGGCACTTCTCGGCGGTGACCGTCGACGCGCTGCTCGCCGCGTACGTGCTCGGCATCGTCCCCGCGCTCCTGCTCGGCGGGCCGCTGTCCGACCGGTACGGGCGCCGACCGCTGCTGCTGCCCGCCGCGCCGATCGCGCTCGTCGGGTCGCTCGTTCTTGCCGCGGGGGAGTCGTCCGCCGCGCTGCTCGCCACGGGCCGCGTGCTGTGCGGCGTCGCGCTCGGGCTCGTCATGGCCGTCGGGACCACGTGGGTCAAGGAGCTGAGCGACGCGGCCGCCCGCACGTCCGGCGACCCGGACGGCGGCTCCGGCGCCCGGCGCGCCGGCCTCGCCCTCACGCTGGGGTTCCTCGTCGGGGCGGGCGTCGCGGCGGTGCTCGCCCAGTGGGCACCCTGGCCGACGCACACGGCCTACGTGCTGCACGCCGTGCTCGCCGTCGCCGCGGGGGTGTGGGTGCTGGGCGTGCCGGAGACGCGCGCTCGTGCCGGCGGCTCGTCGGGTGCCGAACGTGGTCGGCTGCGCGACGACCTCCGCGTGCCGGCCGTCGCGCACCGGCGGTTCCTGCGCGTCGTCGTGCCCGTGGCGCCTTGGGTGTTCGGGTGCGCTGGCAGTGCCTACGCCGTGCTGCCCGGGCTCGTGTCCGCGAGCGCGGGCAGCGCGCCCATCGCGTTCTCCGGGCTCATGACCGTGCTCGGCCTCGGCTGCGGCGTCGGGATCCAGGTGCTCGGCCGGCTCATCGACACCCGGCACAGCGCGCGGGCGTCCGTGGTGGCGATGTCGATCGTCGTCGTCGGGATGGGCTTCGGCGCCTACGCCTCGGCGCGGCTCGACCTGCCGACAGCGCTAGTGGCCGCCATGGTGCTCGGCGCCGGGTACGGCCTCGCGCTCGTCGCCGGGCTCAACGAGGTCCAGCGCATCGCGACGCCCGACGACCTCGCCGGCCTCACGGCCGTGTACTACTCGCTCACGTACGTCGGGTTCTGCGTGCCTGTGGCGCTCGCGGCGCTGTCCGTGCGATGGACGTACGCGCAGATGTTCCTCGGCGGACTGGTCATCGCCGCGGTCTGCCTGGCGGTCGTCGCCAGCGCGTGGCGCGCCCACTTGCCGACGGGGGAGCGGGACGCCACCTCGGGTGCTGCCGACGAGACCGACCGCACAGCCCGACCGGGGCAAACGGTGCGCTGGCGGCGTCGCGGATGGGGTAGAGTATCCGAGGCTTCACGGGGCCGGGACACGCGATGTTAGGTTGAGTGTTACGCCTGGTGATCCAGCCACGGGCTGTGGCGCAGCTTGGTAGCGCACCTGACTGGGGGTCAGGGGGTCGCAGGTTCAAATCCTGTCAGCCCGACAGCGTGATGTCGCAGGACATCGGAATGGCCGGACCTACGTTTTTTCGTAGGTCCGGCCATCGTTGTTTGCGGTTGATCGGCTCTCAGGAGGGTATGGGCTGGCTCTTCCGCGTCGACCTCAAGGGGATCGTGGTCTCGCGAGGAGCTTGCCGACGAACACTCGTGTACCGGTACCCCGCGTGTCGCGGTCCTGGTCAGAGGTAGTTGTGGACGGTCTTGCGGATGTGCTCGGCGTGCTCGTAGATCTCGTCGAGGGTCGTGATGGCGTGCCGGGTCTCCACCTTGTTCTCGTCGAAGAGACCGAGGTACTTCTGCCCGGTATTGAAGTGCAGACGGGCGATCGGCTTGCGGTTGTTGTCGTCGAGCAATACCCCCATGTAGCTCTTCGTGTCGCGGTGGACGATCCGCGTTGGCGAGACTTCGCTGCACGCGATGGCGCGCACGATCTGGTAGCCCTCGACCTCCTCGAGGGTGGTCTCGATCCCGCGTTCGTCGGCGTGCTTCGCTTCGGTTACGCTCTCCTCGGCGGCCTCGGCACCAGTCAGCGGCGAGGTACCCATGTCTGGGTAGGCCTGGCCACCGAGGGCGGCCTTGAGTCGGTCGTTGACCTGATCGGCCAGGAACTGCTTCATCGCCTTCGCCACCAGGACGCGGAACTGCTCCTTGACCTTCTGGGTAAATGCCCCGTCGTAGACCCGGTTGGTCAGTGCCTTGATCCACTCGTCGTCCGGTTCGCGGAATTGGGCTGCCAGGGCGCGTTTGAGTGCGCCGATGTACTTGAGCTCCTCCGCGGCGGACACGACCGAGTCGAGGTCGAACGCATCCTTGGTCAGCTTCTGGACCTCGGGGATCAGGGTCTCGTCGAGATCGAGGAGGTCGAGCTGCAGGAACGGCTTCTCGTCCATGCGGTTCGGTCTGTCGAGGTCGGTGAAGAAGTGGAAGTGCTGCCCGTTGGTGAGGATGGCGATGCGCGCGTTCGTCGTAGCGAAGTAGCGGAAGAGCTGCGAGGCGTGGTTCAGGCTCAAGGGCGAGCCCACTGTCTTGGCCTCGATCAGCATCTGAAGTTCGCCATCCTTGACGATGGCGTAGTCGATCTTCTCGCCCTTCTTCGTCCCGACGTCCGCAGTGAACTCGGGGATCACCTCGTTCGGGTTGAAGACGTCGTATCCCAGGACGAGTGAGATGAAGGGCATGACGAACGCGTTCTTCGTCGCCTCTTCGGTCTGGATCGTCGCCTTCTGCTGTCGGACCTTCGTCGCCAGTGACGCCAGTCGTTCACCGATTTCCACCGTGCACCCCTTGCATTCCGCCGTGGTTTTGCGCGGAGCTAGCCCGTGACCACCACGTGGGCTAGAGCTCACGGTCCCGGAATGCGGGTGAAGATGCATCGGTCCAGCACCCGCGGTCCCGTCCGTGGTCCCCAAAGCAGCGGTCCGAGCGCGCACGAGTGGGCTGCGTGTCGGTGGATCTCACTAGGTTTGTTACGTGACGCGGGGGCGAACGTACACAGACACTCAGCTCGTCGGCGCCATTCGTGCCTCCACCTCGTGGCGTGGGGTCCTGCGTGAGTTAGGCATGACCGCGACGTCGTCGGCGGCGATGAGGTCCGTTCGATCACATGCGGATCGCATCGGTGCAGACCACAGTCATTTCGTCGCACAGCGCCGCTGGAGCGAGGACGTGCTTCGTGCCGCGGTGCTCTCTGCAGAATCCTGGTCGGACGTCATCGAGACTCTGGGACTGGGGGGCGCTACGGACGTCGCGCTGGTCAAGGGGCATGCCGCTCGACTGGGTCTGGACATCGCGCACCTGATGGACTCGGCGCCCGCTCCACTAGTGAACGGGTTCCGCCCCGACAGCTCCCAACTCGGTCGCGCGTGTTCGTTGTTGGCCGCTGCATGGTTCACGTTGTGTGGATGTGCCGTCTCGTGGCCCCTCGAGCCATGCCGCTACGACCTGCTCGTCGGAACTGACGGGGGCCTCAGGCGAGTGCAGGTGAAGACGACGACGGTACGAGTCGGCGCGACATGGAAGGCCTATCTCTCGAAGGGGGACCGTGGACGGAAGACCTACGACCCGGACGAGATCGATGACTTCTTCGTCATCGCCGCTGACGGTTCGTCCTATCTCATCCCCGCGGTCGCCGTCGGGGGTCTGCACGCGATCCATCTCAGCGCTTACGAGAGGTACCGGGTCGAGCAGATCTTTGCCGATCTCGACAGCGAGAACTGATGAAGCGCATCAGCACGTCGCGGACGTTCGGCGCCGAGGGCAGGCCCCCGCGCCGGGCGGCTTCGAACACACCTGGTGCTCGAGGTGCTGGCGTATGCCGCAGAGCAGGCCGAGGACCGTGGCAGGGCTCCGCCGTCGTGACGCCGCACGCGTCCGGCGCGACCGTCACCGACGACGGTCGCGGGACGGCGACGGCTGGCCGACGACACGGGCTGGTTCGTCAAAAACGTCATGGCGACGCTAGACCTGCGGTGCTCTGACGCGCCGCAGCCGTCGATGCTTCCGGACGGACGCGCCCGACGGGGAATGTCAGTAGTCAGTGCGCTCAGCGTCGAGCTGGTGCACACCAGACGTCGGTTGACGGCTCGTGGACCCAGCGCTACGCCGTGGGTATCCCCGTGATGGACCTCGTGCCGCTCCCCGACGACGGCACGATGGCGACGATGCGCTTCCTCGTCGACCCTGCGCTGGGCCTGGCAACGCACGTTGACGCGTCACGCCTGCGAGAGGGTGTGACGGCGTTCTCGTCGCAGGGTCTGTCCGTTCGCCTGATCGGCTGATCCGCTCCGCCGCGCCTGGCTTCCCGCGCCGAAACCCTTGACGCGGCCCCGAACGTGCGGTGGAGTCGGTCTTGTAACTCGTACAGCGGTGTTCGACTACGGAGTGCGACATGCCCGGCGTCACCCAGCAGCCCCAGCGCGCTGACGCGCGCCGGAACGTCCAAGCGATCCTCGAAGCGGCGGCAGTGTGCCTGAGTCGTGACCCGGACGCGAGCGTCGCCGAGATCGCGCGGTCCGCGGGAGTCGGCAGGGTCACTCTCTACGGGCACTTCGAGAACCGTGCCGTGCTGGTCGAGGCCGTCGTCGTGCGCGCGATCGAGGAGGGCGACGCGGCGCTCGACGCCGTCGACCTGTCCGGCGACGCGCGCGAGGCGCTGGCACGGCTCGTGCGGCAGAGCTGGCTGACGGTCGTGCAGGTCGGCTCGCTCCTGACCGCGGCAGCGGAGGCCCTCGGACCCGAGCGCGTGCTCGCGCTGCACGAGCGGCCGGTCTCTCGCGTCGAGCGGCTCGTCGACCGAGGCCGTGCCGACGGGGTGTTCCGATCCGACCTGCCGGCCTCCTGGTTGGTCGGCACCCTGCACCGGGTGATGCACGGGGCCGCCGTGGAGCTCGACGCGGGCCGGCTCGCGCCCGACGACGCGGCGACGACCATCACCGCGACGGTCCTCGCCGCGTTCACCCCACCAGGCACGCCGGTGCCGGCCGTGCCGGACGGGGTGGCGCGATGACCACCGCGGACCGCGCTCCCGACCGCACCGCGGGAGACGCGGGCGCCCGACCTGCGCGATGGTGGCCCGTCGCCGCCGGCGCGTTCTTCGGCGCCGCGCTGGCGGTGGCGGCCGGGGTCGGGTTCTCCGACACCGCGCAGTCCTCGCTCGTGCTGACCGCGGCCGCGTTCGTCTACCTCGGCGCCGCCGCGCTGGGGCGTCGCGACGCCGCGTGGCCGCTCTTCGGGCTCACGTTCGTGCTCATCGGTGTCGGGTTCGTCGTGCCGGGCTTCGACCCGTTCTGGGCGATGCTCGGCGTCGTCGTCGTGCTGGCGGTCTACGGCCTCGCGCGCGGGGCGGCCCGCCCGGCGTGGGGGCTGCCGCTGCAGGCGGCGGCGATGGCCGTCGTCGTGGGCGTCGCGGTGGCCGTCGCCCTCCTCGGCCAGCCGTGGGCAGGGCTGGTCGTCGGGGCCGGGCTGCTCGCCCACGCCGCGTGGGACGTCCACCACCTGCGGACGGGCCGCGTCGTCTCCGCGTCCCTCGCGGCGTTCTGCTGCGCGCTCGACGCCGTCCTCGGGACGGCCGTCGTCGCGCTAGCCCTCGCCGCCTGAGGCCGGTGGCCCCGCGCGCCGTCCGCGCCGGAGAGCGGACCCGCCTACGCTCAGGGCATGCCGACCGTCCTCCTCGTCCGTCATGGCCGCACCACCGCGAACGCCGGAGGGATCCTCGCCGGGCGGTCCGCCGGGGTCCGGCTGGACGCGGTCGGTCGCGACCAGGCGGCCCGCGCCGCCGAGCGCGTCGCGGGAGTGCCGCTCGCTCGCGTCGTGACGAGCCCGCTCGAGCGGTGCCGACAGACCGCGCAAGCCCTGCTCGACCACCAGACGGTCACGCCGGAGTCCGTCACCGAGCAGGGCATCACCGAGTGCGACTACGGGCAGTGGCAGGGCCGCGCGCTGAAGGACCTGGCCACGGAGCCGCTGTGGACCGTCGTGCAGACGCAGCCCTCGGCGGCCGTGTTCCCGGGCGGGGAGTCGCTCGCGGCGATGCAGGCGCGGGGCGTCGAGGCCGTCCGACGGCACGACGCCGAGGTCGCCGCACGGTACGGCGACGACGCGGTGTGGGCGGCCGTCTCCCACGGGGACGTGATCAAGTCCGTGCTCGCGGACGCGCTGGGCGTGCACCTGGACCTGTTCCAGCGCATCGTCGTCGGCCCGGCGTCGATCTCGATCGTCCGGTACGGGCCGCACCGCCCGGAGGTCGTGGCCGTCAACACCGACGCGGGCGACCTCTCGTGGCTGCGCACGGCGGCGCCGGTCGGCGACGCGCCCGTCGGGGGCGGCGCGGGCCCGTCGCAGCCCGACGACCCGAGCGACCTTCCGCCGTCCTGACGTCCGACCCGTGGCCGCCCGGCGCGGACGGGCCGAGCGCTCGTAGAGTGAGGGCATGCCCACTCTCGTCCACGAGCACGACTGGCCCGACCGCGTCGTCGTGGGGACCGTCGGGATGCCCGGCTCCCGCACCTTCTACCTCCAGGCCCGCACGGGCACCCGGACGACGAGCGTCGCCCTCGAGAAGGAGCAGTCGGCCGTCCTCGCCGACACGATCCAGCGCCTGCTCGACGAGCTGATGGAGGCGCCCGACAACCGGTACAGCGTCCCCGTCGACGTGCCGGCCGAGCTCGTCGACGACGACCCGCTGGACCTCCCCGTCGAGGAGGAGTTCCGCGCGGGGTCGATGCGGTTGAGCTGGGACCCGCGCACGGCGCAGGTGGTCGTCGAGGCGTTCCCGTTCGTGGACGAGGACGAGGACCTCGACCCCGACGCGGACGAGCCCGAGCCCGCGGAGTCGTTCCTCATCCGCATGCCGGTGGGGACGGCTCGCGCCTTCGCCCAGCGCACGCGCGCCGTCGTGCAGTCGGGCCGCCCGGCCTGCCCCCGCTGCGGTCGGCCCGTCGACCCCGACGGGCACGAGTGCGTGCTGCCCGACGAGGCGTGACGACTCCGCACGACGACGTCGACGCGGCACCGCTCGACGCCACACCGCGCGACACCACGTCACGAGACACCGCGCCGCTCGAGGTCGTCGGACGCATCCGGGCCGCGTCGAACGCGACGTTCCTGGCCCGGATCGGCGACGTGTCGGTCGTGTACAAGCCGGTCGCGGGGGAGAAGCCGCTGTGGGACTTCCCCGACGGCACGCTGGCCGGCCGCGAGGTGGCCGCATACCTCGTCTCGGAAGCGCTCGGGTGGGGCATCGTGCCGCGCACGTGGCTGCGCGACGGGCCGCTGGGCCCGGGCATGGTGCAGCTCTGGCAGGACGTGGACGCGACCCAGTCGCCCGTCGACGTCGTGCCGACCGACGAGGTGCCGGCCGACGGCGTCCGGACCGTGCTGGAGGGCGTCGACGAGGACGGCCGCCCGGTGTGCGTCGTCCACGAGGACTCGCCGTCGCTGCGGCGCATCGCCGTCTTCGACGCTGTCGTGAACAACGCCGACCGCAAGGGCGGGCACGTGCTGCCGCTGCCCGACGGGCGGCGCCTGGGCGTCGACCACGGCGTCACCTTCCACGTCGAGCCCAAGCTGCGGACGGTGCTCTGGGGCTGGCTCGGCGAGCGCCTGGACGACGACGAGCTCGCGGGCGTCGAGCGCGTGCGCGCCGGCCTCGGGGCCGGCTCCGCCACGGGTACCGGCACGACGTCCGGCACCGACGGCGACCTTGGCCACCGGCTCCGAGGCCTCCTCGCGCCGGATGAGGTGGCGGCCCTCGCCGAACGCTGCGACCGGCTGCTGAGCACGGCGCGGTTCCCCGCGCCCGAGGGCGACATGCCCGCCGTCCCCTGGCCGCTGTTCTAAACCACCGAGGCGATCGCCCGGCCGCACGCGCCTGACGTCCCGCGTCGGCCTCCCGCCGGCACGCGCCCGGCGTCCCGCGGCTCAGCGGCCGTGGGGGTCCGACGCGTTGAGCACGCGCACGACCTCGTCGTAGTCGCCGCGCGCCTCGCCGAACCGGAGGAACTTCACGCGCTCGACGAGGATCTCGTGCGCGTCCGGCTGTGCCCGCAGCAGGTCGACGACCTCTGTGACGAACTCGTCGAGCGGCATGGCGAACGCGCTCTCGCGCTGGCCGGGCATGAGGTCGGTCGCGACGGACGGCGGGACGAGCTCGACGACGTCGACGCTCGTGTCCGCGAGCTGGAGCCGCAGCGCCTCGCTGAGCATGTGGATCGCGGCCTTGGACGCGTCGTACGTCGGGGTGACCGCGAGCGGCGCGAACGCCAGCCCGGACGACACGGTGACGATGGTCGCGTGCGGCCGGGTCTGCAGGTGCTCGACGAACGCGCCGATGAGCCGGATCGGGCCGAGCACGTTGGTCGTGACGATCTGCTCGGCCGTGTCGAGGAAGCCCTCGGGGTGGTGCCAGTCCTCGGCGCGCATGATGCCGGCCATCGTGACGAGCGTGTCGAGGCCGGGGTGGCGGTCGAGCACCTCCTTGGCGGCCGACGCGATGCTCTCGGGGTCGGTCGTGTCGATGCGCACGGTGTCGAGGCCGGGGTGCTCGGCGGCGATCCGCTCGAGGAGGTCGGTGCGGCGCCCGCCGACGACGACGGTGCTGCCCTGCTCGTGCAGCGCGACCGCGAGCGCCAGCCCGATGCCGCTCGTCGCGCCGGGGATGAAGACGGTGCTGTTCGTGAGGTCCATGCCTCGATCCTGGGCGCGTGACGAACGCCGCGGCAGAGTCCGGTGATCGGGGGACCGGCGATCCCTGGCACGGGCGCGGCGCACACCGGACGATGGGCGCATGGACCGTGCCGCGCTCGCCGACTTCCTTCGCCGTCGCCGAGAGGCGCTGCAGCCGGGTGACGTGGGCCTCCCGGCCGGGCTGCGCCGTCGGGCACCGGGCCTGCGCCGCGAGGAGGTGGCGCAGCTCGCGCTGATGTCCACGGACTACTACACGCGTCTGGAGCAGCAGCGCGGTCCGCAGCCGAGCACGCAGATGCTCGCGTCGATCGCGCGGGCGCTGCGGCTGTCCGACGACGAGCGGGACTACCTCTACCGGGTCGCCGGGCACGGGGTGCCCGACCGGGCGACCGACCCCGGCCACGTGGCTCCCGCGCTCCAGCGCGTCCTCGACCGCCTGGGCGACACTCCCGCCCTGATCCTCAACCCGCTGGGGGAGACGCTCGCGCAGAACGACCTGGCCCGCGCGCTCTACGGCGACGCGACGGCGTACTCGGGCTGGGACCGCAGCGAGATCTACCGGTGGTTCGCGCACCCGGGGACGGCGCGCGCGATCTACCCGGCGAACGACCGTGACCGGCAGGGTCGGGCGCTCGTGGCGAGCCTGCGCTCCGCCGTCGCGGTGCTCGGCCCCTCGTCGCGCGCGGGCGGGCTCGTGCGCGTCCTGCGGCGCACGGGCCCGGAGTTCGCGGCGCTGTGGGAGCGGCAGGAGGTCGCCCGCCGGTTCGTGGACCACAAGACGCTCGTGCACCCGGTGGTGGGGGAGATCGAGGTGGACTGCCAGGCGCTGGTGACGGAGGACCAGCTCCAGGTGCTCCTCGTGCTCACGGCGGCGCCGGGCACGGAGGCGGCGGAGAAGATCCGGCTGCTCGGCGTCGTCGGGACGCAGGACCTCGTGGGCGGCGGTGCGACGGGGCGCCGATGAGAAAGCGGGTCGGCGGTGGTCTGAGTCTGGTCCGGGCAATCGCGTATCAAGGGAGATCGACGAGATGAGACCGCTGCGCTACTCGATCAACGTCACGCTCGACGGCTGCTGCCACCACGAGGCCGGGCTTCCCCCGGACGAGGAGTCGATGCGCTACTGGACCGCCGAGATGGAGCGCGCCGACGCCCTCCTGTTCGGACGGGTGACCTACCAGATGATGGAGTCGGCGTGGCGCAGGCCCGCCTCGGGCGTGTGGCCCGACTGGATGGACGAGTGGGAGGTTCCCTTCGCCGAGGCCATCGACCGGGCGAAGAAGTACGTCGTCTCGAGCACGCTGAGCGAGGTCGACTGGAACGCCGAGCTGGTGCAGGGCGACCTCGAGGAGGCGGTGCGGCGGCTCAAGGACGTACCGGGTGAGGGACTGTGGGTCGGTGGCGTGAACCTGCCCCTGGCACTGGCGGACCTGGGACTGATCGACGAGTACGAGCTCGTGGTGCAGCCGGTCCTCGCCGGGCACGGGCCCACGCTGCTCTCCGGTCTGCACGAGCGCATCCCGCTCGAGCTGGTGGACCGCACCCCGTTCCGCTCCGGAGCGCTCGCCGCGCGGTACCGGCCCGTGCGCGCCACGGCGTGAGCGGTGGCTCGCGTCGTCAGGGGTCGAGGCGCCGGCGCAGCAGGCAGAACTCGTTCCCCTCGGGGTCGGCGAGCACGTGCCACGGCTCGTCTCCCGTCTGCCCGACGTCGGCGGGCCGCGCCCCGAGGGCGAGGAGCCGCTCGAGCTCGGCGTCCTGGTCGCGGTCGGTGGGGTTGACGTCGAGGTGCAGCGGGAGCTTGCCAGCCCGCGGGTCCGTGCTCGGGCTGAGGATCAGGGTGGGCTGGTGGCCGCCGAACCCGACGTCGGGCGGGCCGATCTCGATCGAGCCGTCGCCCTCCCGGTCGAGCTCGACGTAGCCGAGGACGTCGCACCAGAACCGGGCGAGCAGCTCCGGGTCGGCGCAGTCGAGGACCAGCTCGCTGATGCGGGATGCCATGCGACGCACTCTACGGAGCCTGCGGTGCCGGCACCCGGCGGGTGAGTCGCGATCGTGAAAGCCTGACCGTCACGTGCGGCGAGAGGGAGTCGGGATGGGGCTGGGCAGACGGCGGTCGGGGAAGCGGACGGGCGAGCGGGCCGAGGCGGTGGACGGCGGCGCCGTCGCGTCGCGCGACGAGCCTGCCCACGACGCGCCGGCGACCGACCTGGGCGCGGCCGACGTCGACACGTCCGACGCGCCGTCACGCCCGACAGGCGTCTCCGCGCTGTGGTCGGACGGCGTCGGGCGCGCGGGCACGCGCTCGGTCCAGGTCCTGGCGATCGTCGCCCTCGTCGCCGTCGCGGTCTTCGCGGTCACGCGGCTGACGCTCATCGTCATCCCGGTGCTCATCGCGCTCGTCCTCGCCGCGGCGATCTCCCCGCTCGTGAGCCTGCTGCGGCGCAAGGGCGTGCCGTCGTTCCTCG
>JAQSXO010000059.1 GCA_029256625.1 Cellulosimicrobium sp.
GGCGTAGAAGTGGAACTCGTCCATGACGACCTGGGAGATCGCGTCGTCGTCGTCCGCACCGGCGCCCTCGCCGCCGCGGCGCAGCGCGATGTTGGCGAGGATCTCCGCGGTGCAGCAGATGATCGGGGCGTCGGGGTTCACCGCGGAGTCGCCCGTCGTCATGCCCACGTTCTTGGACCCGAACGCCGCGACGAGCGCGAAGAACTTCTCGCTGACCAGCGCCTTGAGCGGCGCCGTGTAGTACGTGCGGCCGCCGCGGCCCGACCGGTGCGCGGCGAGCGCCGCGAACTGCGCGCCCATCGCGACGAGCGACTTCCCCGAGCCGGTGGGCGTCGAGAGGATGACGTGCGAGCCGGTGACCAGCTCGATGAGCGCCTCGCTCTGGTGCGGGTAGAGCTCGAGGCCCTGCTCCGTCGCCCACGTGGTGAACCCCTCGTAGAGCGCGTCCGGGTCGGGGGCCTTGCCCGTCGGTGCGGGCACGTGCGCGAGGAGAGCCGGGGTGCGGCCGGTCGTGGTGGTCACGGCACGAGTCTGTCAGGTGCGGAGCGCCGGTTCGGTAGCGCGGGCAGATCGGGACGGGTCTTGATAGCGCTGTCAACGTGTGCGAGGGTATGCCGCGGGGACGGCGTCGAGGCCGGGTCCCGCCTCCGAGTCACCGACGACCACCGACCCCACGCCGCCGTGGGACCAAGGGGAGCACCACATGCGGGCAGACAGCGCGATCAACGCTGATCACGATCCATTCTCGGCACGTACCGGACCGTCACGATCTCGCCCGTCGCGTCCCGGTGGACGTCGGCGTCGCGCGGGTGCCGTCGTCGCCCTGGCCACAGCGGCGAGCCTCGCGCTCCCGCTGACCGCGTACGCGGCGCCCGGGCTCGCGGCGTCGACCACGGCCACCGCCGGGACGGAGGCAGCGACGGGGTCCGATGCCGCCGCTCCCGCCGTCGACGGCCCCCTGGTCGACTACGTCAACCCGTTCATCGGGACCAAGGACGACGGCAACACGTACCCGGGCGCCGCCGTCCCGTTCGGCATGGTGCAGCTCTCGCCGGACAACGGCCACAACGTCGGGTACGACTACGACCGCACGTCGGTCCGCGGCTTCTCGCTCGTGCACCTGTCGGGCGTCGGCTGCGGGCTCGGCGGCCCGCTCCCGACCCTCCCGACGACGGGCGCGATCACCTCGACGGACTACGGCCAGTACGCGCTCGGCTTCTCGCACGACGACGAGGAGGCCTCGCCCGGCTACTACCGCGTGGGTCTCCAGGCGCCCGCGGGCACGATCGAGGCCGAGCTCACCGCGACGGCGCGCACGGGTGTCCAGCGGTACACCTTCCCCGCGACGGCGCAGGCCAACGTCCTGCTCAACGCGGGCCAGGCGCTCAACCGCGTGACGGAGTCCGACGTGCGCGTCGTCGACGACCGCACGGTCGAGACCCGGATCACCGTCCGCGGCTTCTGCCAGGACACCGAGCCGCAGACGATCTGGACCCGCACGACCTTCGACCGCCCCTTCGTCGCGCACGGCACGTGGGACGGCGCGACCGTCACCGCGGGTTCGGACGCCGCGGCGGGCGGCGAGGGCCGCCGCGGTGCGTACGTCACGTTCGACACGACCGGCGGCGACCTCGACGTCGAGGCCGTCACCGCGATGAGCTACGTGGGCGCGGACGGCGCGGCGGCGAACCTCGCGGCCGAGGCGGGCACGTTCGACGCCGTGCACGACGCGGCGCGCGCGGCCTGGGAGGAGCGACTCGGCCTCGTGCAGGTCGCGCAGGGTGCGCAGGACGACCTGCGCACGTTCTACTCGTCGCTCTACCGCAGCTTCCTCGCGCCGAACGTCGGCTCCGACGTCGACGGGCGCTACCGCGGGTGGGACCAGGAGGTCCACGCCGCCGAACCGGACTTCACCTACTACCAGAACTACTCGCTCTGGGACACGTACCGCACGCAGCAGCAGCTCCTGTACCTGCTCGCACCCGACGAGTCGGCCGACATGGCGCTCTCGCTCGTGCGCCAGGGCCAGCAGGGCGGATGGCTCCCGCGCTGGGGCTACGGCACGGTCGAGACCAACATCATGACGGGCGACCCGGCGACGCCGTTCCTCGTCAGCGCGTGGCGGCAGGGCCTGCTCGCGGGCCACGAGGAGGAGGCGTACGCGGTCCTGAAGGAGAACGCCGACGGCGTCCCGCCCGCGGGCTCGCCGTTCAACGGGCGTGCGGCGAACGTCGAGTACCTGCGTGACGGGTTCGTCCCGCACGAGCCCGCGCGCTCGGGCAAGCCGGGCGACTACGACCTCCAGCACGGCGCCTCGGCGACCATGGAGTACGCCCTCGCCGACGCGATGCTCTCGACGATGGCGCGCGGCCTCGGTCACGACGAGGACGCCGACCGGTACGCGGCCCGCGGCCAGAGCTACCGCAACGTGTTCGACCCGCGCACGGACAACTTCCGGGCGCGCAACGCCGACGGCTTCTTCGTGGGCGACGCGGACCCCGCGCACTCCGACGGCTTCCACGAGGGCACCGCGGTGCAGTACCAGTGGCTCGTGCCGCAGGACGTACCCGGCCTGTTCGACCTCATGGGCGGCACCGACGCCGCGGTCGACCGCCTCGACGCGTTCTTCGCGTACGACGAGCTCGTCGCCGACCCGGCGCGCGTCGCGAGCGAGGTGTGGGTCAACGGGACGTACGACTACTACGGCTGGGAGACCTACAACCCGAACAACGAGCCGAACCTCCATGCGCCGTACGTGTACCTGTGGACCGGACAGCCGTGGAAGACGACGGACGTCGTGCGCGCCGCGGCGACGCTGTTCACCGACGGTCCCGACGGCGTCACGGGCAACGACGACCTCGGCACGATGTCCGCGTGGCACGTGCTGTCGTCGATCGGCGTGTACCCGATCGTCCCGGGCACCGACCTGTGGGGCCTGACGACGCCGCTGTTCGACGACGTGACGATCACGCTCGACCCGGAGGTCTTCGGTCGCGACGCGCTGCACCTGACCGCCGACGGCGTCGCGCCGGACGCCCACTACACGCAGTCCGTGTCCCTCGGCGGCGAGCCGCTCGACCGCGCGTGGGTCACGGGTGACGAGCTCACCGCGGCGGGCACGCTCGACGTGTCCGTCGGTACCGAGCCGTCCGCGTGGGCGACCGACCCCGCGGCCTCGCCGGGCGCCGTCGTGCCGGCGGACGGCACGGTCGAGCGCCTGTTCGTCGGCGCGACGCCGCGTCAGCCGGTCCTCGCCCCGGGCGGGGAGGCCGAGGTCGCCGTCCAGGTCGTCGCGCAGGGCGCGGGGACCTCGACCGGGACGCTCGAGGTCACGTCCGACGGCGCCGTGAGCGCGACGACCGACCTCGCCGAGTGGACCGCCGAGTCCGACGGCCTGCCCGCCACGGTCGAGGGGACGGTCACGCTCGCCGCGGCGGCGGACGCGGAGCCGGGCGTGCACACCGTGCGGCTCGTCGTGCGCGACGCCGCGGGGACCGAGGCGGTGCGTGACATCTCGGTCGTCGTGTCCGGGGAGTCGTGGATCGCGGGAGCGTTCGACAACGTCGGCATCGGCGACGCCGGTGCGGCCAACGCGAACCTCGACGGGTCCGGCGCGTACCTCCTGCGCGACCTGCTCGCCGACCTCGGCGTGGTCCAGGGCCTCGAGCTGACCGTCCCGGGCACCGACCTGACGTACCTGCTCGGCGCCGCGCCCGCGGGCGAGCCCGACAACGTCGCCGCGAACGGCCAGGTGCTCGAGGTGCCCGAGGCGCAGCGCGGCACGCGCACGCTCTCGGTCGTCGGGACGGCGACCCACGGCACGCAGCGCGGCGACCTCGTCCTCGGGTTCGCCGACGGGACGAGCCAGACGGCCCAGGTCGCACTGAGCGACTGGTGCACGGGCTCGCCGGAGCCGAGCAACATCCTCGTCGCCAAGCCGGGCGCACGGGGCAACGGGACCGGCACGGACAGGTTCGGCTGCGGGCTCTACGCCACGGCGCCCGTCTCCGTGCCCGAGGGCAAGGTGCTGACGAGCCTCACCCTGCCGCGCAACACGCGGTTCCACGTGTTCGCGGTCGCGACCGACGCGACCGGGGTCGTCCCCGCGCCCCAGGTCGAGGTGACGGCGCAGGCCCGCTGCCTCGGCGGCAAGGTCTTCGTCGCGGTGCGCGCGCTCAACACCGGCGAGCAGCCCGCCGCGATCGGGCTCGCGACCCCGTACGGCTCGAAGCTCTTCGCCGAGGTCGCGCCCGGGGCGAACGCCTACCAGTCGTTCGCCACGCGCGCCGCCGCCGCCGAGGCGGGCGAGGTCACGGTCACCGTGACGACGCCCGACGGCGAGCCCCAGCAGGTCACGGCCGCGTACGACGCCGTCGCCTGCTCCTGATCGACGGTGGTGCGGGGCCGTACGGTCCCGCACCACCGTCCTCCATGTGCGCACTGCGCGCTGCTCCTGACCGACGACATCGACGAGAGGGACGACCCATGACCGGTACGACGACGTACCCGGCCCCGCGACCCCGCGACCGCCGGACCACCGCGCCGCCCGCCCTGCTGGCGGCGCTCACGACGCTCGCGCTCCTGCTCGCCGCGGCGCTCCAGGCGCCCGCGGCGCGCGCCGCGGAGGCGTTCACTCCGTCCGAGGTGGTCGGCGCCGGCACGACCTGGCGCTACCTGGACGACAACACCGACCCGGCCGCGGGGAACGCTGACCGGACCGTGTGGACGGACCCGGCGTTCGACGACGCGGCGTGGAAGACCGGCAGGCCGGGCTTCGGCGCCGTCAACGGGACGGCGAGCGGCATCGGTGGCGGCAACACCATCACGACGCTGCTGGGCTACTGGATCACCCAGACCCCCAAGGTCGTCGTGCCCGCCTACTTCTTCCGCACGACCGTGACCGTCGACGAGGCCACGCTCGACGAGATCACCGGCCTGCGCGGCACGCTCGTCTACGACGACTCCGCCACCGTCTACGTCAACGGTGAGCGCGTCGCGGGCTGGGGCGACTCGATGATCACCCGGAACCTCCAGTACCAGGACAGGGCCGGCGCGACCGCGCCGCTGCGCGAGACGCTCGTCGTCCCCGCCGACGTGCTCGTCCCGGGCGAGAACACGATCGCGGTCGAGATCCACCAGTGCAACGAGACGAGCTCGGACGTCTTCTTCTCCCTCGCGCTCTCCACCACCGACGACCCGTCGATGCCGTTCCCGCAGGACGTCCTCGACCGGACCTACGCGTCCGACGCGACGCCGTCGGCCCCGGCCGGGCAGGACTGGTTCACCTGGATGCTGCGCGGGTTCGCGGACCTTCGCGCGAACCACCCCGAGATCCTCTCGCCCAACGAGCCCGGCCGGCCCACGAGCGCCAACGACCTCGGCTCGCTCGCGCGCAACAACGCCTACGCCGCCGGGGACCCGCAGGTGCAGCGCGCCCTGAGCGACGGGCGCGGCTCGGCCTACGAGACCATGTCGGACGCGCTCGGCAGCGAGCTCGGGCCGATCTACCGCGACGCGCTCGCCGACGGCCGGCTCCCCAAGACGAAGGCCCTGCTGTCCGGGCGCGTCGAGCAGTCGGTCGGCAACCACGAGCCCGCCAAGGCCGCGTACGACTACAAGCGGCCGTTCGTCCGCCTCGGCTTCACGTCCGCGGGCGGCCACGTCAACGCGTTCGAGACCTCCGGCAGCTACGAGGGGCTGCGCAACAACGGCTCGTTCCCGAGCGGGCACACCAACCACGGCTACGCCCAGGGCACCGTGCTCGCCACGCTCCTGCCGGAGCTCGCGCCGCAGATCCTCGCGCGCGCGTCCGAGTACGGCGACAACCGCCTCGTGACCGGCTTCCACTACCCGCTCGACGTCATGGGCGGCCGCATGACCGGACAGAACATCGCGCAGCTCCGGTGGTCCGACCCCGCGTTCCGCGTGCTCCTCGAGCAGGCCCGGACCGAGCTCGTCACCGTGCTGGAGCGGGCGTGCGGCGACGAGATCGCCGTGTGCGCCCAGGACCAGGTGCCCTACCTCCCCACCGACCAGGCGCTCGCGGTGTACGACCAGCGCCTGACGTACGGGTTCCCGCGCGTCGGTGAGGCGGGCCGCGAGGTCCAGGTGCCAGCGGGCGCCGAGGACCTGCTGCGTACGGCGTTCCCCGACCTCACGGGCGACCAGCGGCGGCTCGTCCTCGCGGCGACCGCGCTCGACTCGGGCTACGCGCTCGACGTCGCGGGCGAGGCCGAGTGGCAGCGCCTCGACCTCGCGGCCGCGATGGCGGCGGACGTCGTCGTGAACGCCGACGGCACGCTCACCGTGGACGGCGTGGCCGTCGGCGAGCCGACGGCACCGCTCGTCGACGTCGAGACGTCCGCGCGCTGCCTCGCCGGAGCGCCGTACGTCGCGGTCCGCGCCCGCAACGTGTCCGACGACGCGCTCGCCGTCGCGCTCGTCACCGGCGCGGGGGAGAAGACCTTCGTCGCGGTGGCCCCCGGCACGAACGCGTACCAGTCGTTCGCCGTGCGCGGCGTGGAGGCGGGGGCGGACGTGCCCGTGGCCGTCACCGCGACCGGCCCGGGCGGCGCGACCCAGGAGGTCGCGCGGGGCGTCGTCGTCCCGGCCTGCGGCTGACGGACCGACCCGGGAGGCAGCCAGCGACTCAGCGGGAAGAGCCTCCCGGGTCATCTCCTCGGTCGGCTCCCTGGCGCCTTGCCGACCCGTCGGGCACGCTGGTGCCCCGCAGCG
Source organism: Cellulosimicrobium sp. (assembly GCA_029256625.1). Lineage (GTDB taxonomy): Bacteria > Actinomycetota > Actinomycetes > Actinomycetales > Cellulomonadaceae > Cellulosimicrobium. The sequence continues at coordinate 6,736 of JAQSXO010000059.1, forward strand.
ACGACGGAGGCGCAGTGACCGACGAGTTTCAGGGACGGCCCGCGATCCATGCCGAGACGCCGCAGGAGTGGCGGGCGTGGCTCGCCGAGCACCACGACGACCCCGAGCCCGGGGTGTGGCTCCTCACCTGGCGGCGCGAGAGCGGCCGCGCGACCTACGGGTACGAGCCCTGGATCGAGGAGGCGCTGTCCTACGGGTGGATCGACGGGCAGGCCGCGACGGTCGACGCCGACCGGCACGCGCTCTGGTTCACGCGCCGCCGGCGCGGCAGCCGCTGGACCCGGCTGAGCAAGGAGCGGGTCGCGCGCGTCGAGGCCGACGGGCGCATGACCGACGCCGGCCGCGCCGTCGTGGACGCAGCGAAGGCCGACGGGTCGTGGACGCGGCACGACGACGCCGAGGCGCTCGTGGTGCCCGACGACCTCGCCGCGGCGCTCGCGCAGCGGCCCGGCGCCCGCGAGCGCTTCGACGCGTTCACGCCCGGCGTCCGGCGCTCGATCCTCGGCTGGATCGTCGAGGCGAAGCGTCCCGAGACCCGCGCACGCCGGATCGCGGAGACCGCCGAGCAGGCCGAGCAGGACGTCGCGGCCCACCAGCCGCGCCGCTAGCCCGAACGCTCAGCGCGCGACGCCCAGGGCGGCGGCCGTGGCGTCGTCGGCGGGGAAGAACGACTCGATCGCGATCTCGTCGAGCGTGACGTCCCGCGGGGAGCCGAACACCGTCATCGTGTAGAGGAACGCGAGCTCGCCCTGCGGGGTCGCGAGGCGCAGCGGCACGACGGCGTCGCTCGCGGGGGAGCGGTCGACGCGCCGGTGCCCCTCGGGCGGCAGGTAGCCCTCGATCTCGGCGAGCAGGTCGACGAGCGCCGGGTCGCCCGTGCGGTCGCACTGGCGGCGCACGCGTCGTCGGACGTGCGCGCCCCACTCCGCGAGGTTCGCGATCCGCGCGGCGAGGCCGTCCGGGTGCAGGGTCAGGCGCAGCACGTTGACGGGCGGCTCGCGCAGCAGGTCGGGCACCCCGTCGAGGAACGCGCTCGCGGCGGCGTTGGCGGCCAGCAGGTTCCAGCGCCCGTCGACAGCCATCGCGGGGAACGGCTCGTGCCCGGCGAGCACGAGGTCGACGGCACGGCGGGCGGCCGCGAGCGTCGCGGTCGACAGCGGCGTCTCGCGGTGCCGCGGGGCGTAGCCCGCCGCGAGGTAGACGTCGTTGCGCGAGCGCAGCGGGACGTCGAGCTCGTCGCACAGGCGGTCGATCATGTCCCGGCTGGGCTGCGCCCTGCCGGTCTCCACGAAGCTGATGTGCCGTGGCGAGACGTCGGCGCCCAGCGCGAGGTCGAGCTGCGAGCGCCGACGCCGCACGCGCCACTCGCGCAGCATCGATCCGGCAGGTGCGTCCACGGGAGGCATGGACCCACCCTGCCGTCGCTCGGGGAGCCGGCCAACTACCTCCGAGGTCATCGACACCGTGTCGTGGCCCGGCAGACGGTGGTGCTCCGGCCACCCGCCGGACCGTCACGGCGCCGCGGACCAGGCGCCGGCAGAGGAGGGACCATGACCGAGACGACGACGCGGACCGCGACGGCGGTCGAGCGCTACCTGGAGTTCTGGAACACGGCGGACGCGGCCGAGCGCGACCGGCTCGCGTGCGACACGTTCTCCCGCGACGTCGAGTACGTCGCACCCGTGACCCGCGTCGTGGGGTGCGACGCCGTCCTCGCGTTCGCGACCGAGCTGCTCACGCACGTCGCCCGGCACCGGTTCGAGGCGCGCGCGACGCCGGACCTGCACGACGACCGGCTGCGGCTGCGGTGGCGCGCGCTCGCCCCCGACGGGTCGGAGTTCGCCACGGGCACCGACGTCCTGCACGTCCGGCCGGACGGGCTCGTGTCGTCGGTGACGACCTTCCTGGACCGCGCGCCCGACGGCTTCGACGCGCACCACCACTGACCGCTGAGTGCCTGAGATAGTCGCTGTCGCATCGATACGACGGCGACTATCTCCTGCACTCAGCGGGTCGGGGGCGTCAGGACAGGTCCCAGAGGAGGCGGTAGTAGGCGATGCGCTCCCGGTCCGGGTCGATGCCGTAGCCCGCGTAGACGTGGCCGTCGTACCCGGGGCCGTAGTTCCACTCCGTGCTCCAGGCCGCGACGGCGAGGTCGGCCCAGCGGTCCGCGACCCCGAGCGAGCCGAGGTCGACGTGCGCGGCGAACGAGCCGTCGTCGTGCACGAGCGTGTTGGGCACGCACGCGTCGCCGTGGCACACCACGAGCCGGTCGACGGCGGGCGGGTCGTCGAGCCGGGACCTCGCCTCGGCGAGGGTCAGGCCGCGGTGCTCGGGGAACCACTCGAGCGGGCCGGAGCCCCCGGCGAGGCGCGCGTCGGCGTTCGCCACGCGGTCCTCGACGGCCCAGGCGAACGGGCATGAGGTGACGGGCAGCGCGTCGTGCAGCGCGCGCAGCCCCCGCCCGATCGCGACCGCCGCGGTCGCCGGGTCGGCGACCCAGCGCGGCTCGACCGCCGACCGTCCGGGGACGGCGCGCGTGACGAGCCAGGCGCCGTCGACGTCGGAGCCCTGGGCGAGGACGTGCGGGACCGGGGCGCGATCGCCGACCCAGGCGAGACGCGCGGCCTCCCCTGGGAGGTCGATCTCGGGCGTGCCCGCGGGCACCCACTTGGCGAACCGGGTCGCGTCGGCGCCGTCGAGCCGGAACGTCAGCCCTCCGAGCTCGTTGCGCCACACAGGGGTGAGGGCGTCGTCGCCCGCGAGCGCCCGGACGGCGTCGGGCACGACGACCGGGCCGGTCGGGACGGCGGCGAGCGGGGCACGACTCATGCGCGCGATCCTCGCACGGCAGCCCCAGGCATCAGGGAGCGCGCGTCGGCCCTCCCTCCGGTCGGGGGGCGCGGGATCCGACGGCGGGAGAGCCCGCCGGTCCCGCGACGACGGAGGAGAACGACGATGACGACCGTCCTGACGGCACTGTCGACCTGGCCGCGCGTGCGGCGCGGCGCGAACGGGCACCCGGTCCAGACGCTCCAGCACCTGCTGCGACACCGCGGCCACGAGCTCGCGGTCGACGGGCTGCTCGGGCCGCGCACCGAGGGCGCCGTGCGCGCCTTCCAGGACGCGGCCGGCCTCGACGTCGACGGCGCCGCAGGCCCGGCGACGTGGGCTGCGCTCGTCGTGGTGGTGCGCCGCGGGAGCGTCGGCGAGGCCGTGCGCGCGGTGCAGCGCGAGGCCGTCGCGCGCGACCTGTCCGGCGGACCGGACCCGGTGCTCACGATCGACGGGCAGCTCGGTCCACGCACCGAGGCGTGGGTGCGCGGCTTCCAGGACGCGCTGCACGCGGGCTTCCCGGAGGTCGCCGTCGACGGCGTCGTCGGACCCGTGACCTGGCGCTGCCTCGTCAGCGGGATGCTGTCGCACTGACCGCGCGCGTGTCCGGCTCGCTGCCGACGAGCGCGTCGCACACGGCGAGCAGCCGTGCGCGCAGCGCCGCGCCGCGCTCCGCGAAGGCGCGCTGGTGGCGGACGTACTCGGCCTTGCCCTCGGGCGTCTCGATCGCGACGGGATCGAGCCCGTACGACGACACGTCGTAGGGCGACGCCTGCATGTCGACGACGCGGACGTCGCGCGCGAGCTCGAAGCAGTCGAGCACGAGGTCGCCCGGCACGGCGGGAGTGAGCTTGAGGGCCCACTTGTAGAGGTCCATGGTCGCGTGGAGGCAGCCGGGCTGCTCCAGGGCGGGCTGGGTCTCGCGCGTCGGTCGCAGGCGGTTGAGCGGGCCGGCCTCGGGCGTGAAGAACCGGAACGCGTCGAAGTGCGAGCACTGCACCGGGTGGGACTCGACGACGCGGTCGGTGCCCTCGTGCCCCAGGCGCAGGGGGAGCGGGTGCCGGTGGTCGCGGCCGGTGACCCGGTCGCGGTAGACCATCGCCCACTCGTGCAGCCCGAAGCACCCGAACCGGCCGGGCCGCGAGGCCGTCGCCGCGAGCAGGTCGCGCAGGTAGCGCACGGTGTCGCCGCGGTCGGCGAGGAACGCGTCGGCGTCGAGCGTCAGTCCCGTGGGCGTCTCGTGGTACCACCGCCACGCGGCGCGCGCGGCGTACGGGTCGGGAGCGTCGTCGTCGGGCGCGGCCGCCGCCGGCCCGCGGTCCTGCGGGGGTGCGAGGACGACGCCGGGGCCCGGGTGCCACCGGCGGAGCTGGGCGGGGCGCGTGGGGTAGTAGGTGAAGAGGAAGTCCTCGATCGCGTGCTTCTCGCCGCGCGGCTTGCGCTCCCGCCACCCCGCGGTGAACGCGTCCGCCCGTTCGCCGTGGTGCTGCTCGCACGCGGTCCACTCCTCGGCCGCGAGCACGACGGTGCGGACGACGGCGGTCGTCGGGGAGGTCGTGGAGGCGGTCGGGGGCACGGTTCCAGGGTACGAGAGCGCCGCGGCCGGACCGACGGGACGGGTTTCACCCGGGCGGCATTTTCCCGATGTGGGCGCGAGCGGGAAGAATGCTCGTGAACGTGCTGTGAAGGCCCGGCACGCCCGCCCGGAACGACCTCGTCGCCCCGGCACCCGACCCGTTTGGACCGATCTCGCGGCGACGCCGCGGAGGAGCACCATGTCGCAGCCGCCCACGGCACCGCAGGACCCGTACCAGTTCGACCCCTACCGGCCTCACGGTGCCGACCCGGCGCAGCAGGCGCCTGCCCACGACGCCTGGGCGCCGCAGGGCGAGACGCCGACGCAGCCGTACGGATCGGCCGACGCGCACGGCGCCCCGGGCTACGGCGCGGCGCCGGACCAGGCTCCCTACGGCGCGGGCCAGGCGCCCGCCTACGGCGCGGACCAGCAGCAGGCGTACGGCCAGCAGC
>JAQSXO010000548.1 GCA_029256625.1 Cellulosimicrobium sp.
TTGGTCTCGTTGCCGTAGAGCCACGCGTAGCGCGAGGTGAGGTCGATGTTCTTGAGGAACTGGCCGTCGACGTAGATCGCGAGGGTCGCGTTCGTCCCGCCGCCGCCCGCCGAGTCGGGGATGGAGAAGCGGGTCAGCAGGGTGTTCGTCGGGGCCTTGGTCGTCCACTCGACGTACGCGCCGGTCTGGTGGAGCGTCACCGCGCGCCGGCCCGAGGCCTCGCCCGCGAGGTCGCCGACGACGCGGTTGGGCGCCAGCACCGTCGCGCCGCCGCCCGTGACGCCGTCCTCCGCCTCGTACGTGTCGAACGGCAGGTTGGCGCCCCGCCCGACGAACAGGGGGCGGGTCGCGGTGTTGTTGGCCTGCTTCGCGGCGACCTCGGTCGAGTCGGCGGCAGCGACGACCTTGACGTCGTAGCTGCCGTTCGCGGCGGTCCAGGTGCCGAGGTTGACGCTCGCGCTGCTCGAGCCCGCGGCGATCGCGCCGCTCGCGGAGCCCGTCAGCGTCCGCACGACGGCGCCCGTCGCCTTGTTCGTCACCGTGACGGTGAGCCCGTGGGCGGCCGACGACGTCGCGACGTTGCCCTGGTTCGCGATCGTCGCGGAGAACGTCACCGTGCTGCCCGCGGCGGGGTTGCTCGGCGACCACGTGAGGGTCGGGACGAGGTCCGAGCTCGGGACGGCGGTGACGACGAGCGGGGTCGGATTGGCGTAGGCGTTGTTGCCCTCGTTCTGCTCGGCCACCGAGCCCGCGGCGTCGGCCGCCGCGCCGATCGTGTAGCTGCCGGCGGGGCGGGCGCCGACGTCGGCCGTGACGGTCGCCTGGGCGCCGGCCGCGAGGCCGCCGACCGGCTTGGTCGCGACGGTCTGGCCGTTCAGCGTGAACGCGACGTCGGTCGAGCCGGAAGCCTGCGTGCCGATGTTCTTCACGACCGCCGACAGCGTGACCGCCTGCGACTCGAGCGGCGACGCGGGGGTCGCGGTGACGCTCGTGACGACGAGGTCGGGGTTCGGCGCGGCGGTGCCGAACACCTGGAGCTCGGCGACCTGGCCGTTGCCGGAGCCGGTGTTGCCCGTGAACCGCAGGCGCACGTCCTTGGCGGTACCGGTCACGGGGACGGTCACGGTGTTCCCGGTGCTCGGGGAGAACGCGTAGCCCGAGGAGGCCTTGAGGGTCTGCCAGGTGCCGGTGGCGGTCGCGCGGCCCTGGACCTCGAACGTCTGGGTGCGGGGGCCCCACACCGACGCGGGCGGGAGCTTCACGACGACGTTCGTGAGCTGGGCCGCGGCGTCGAGCGAGACGGTGAGCGTGCTCGGGTACTGGCCGCCCGCGCCCTCCCAGTAGGTCGACGTGCTGTCGTCGTTCGCGTTCTTCGCGACGAACTGCCACTCCGTCGACGACGCCTCGATCGGCTCGTTCAGCGCGAGGTTGGTGCCGGTGGGCGGCTCGGGGTTCCCCGGTCCGCCCGGGTCCGTGGTGCCCGCCGTGCCGCGCACCTCGAGCTCGGAGAGCTGACCCGCGGGCCAGCCCGTGTTGGCGGTGATCTGCACGCGCACGTAGCGCGCGGACGTGTCCGGCACGTCGACCGTCACGGTGTTGCCCGACGCGGGGTCGAACGCGTACGCCTGCGACGCCTTGATCGTGGAGAAGCTCGAGCCGTCGGTGCTCGACTGCACGCTGAGGGTCTGGCTGCGCGTCTCCCAGCCCGTGGGCAGCTTGAGCACGAGGTCCTCGACCGTGGCGGCCGCGCCGAGGTCGACCTGCGCCCACTGCGGGAACGTGCTGTTGGTCGACTCCCAGTAGGTGCCCTGGTTGCCGTCCGTGAGGTTGCCGGACAGGTACGGCGAGTTGTTGCTGCTCGCGGCCGTCGACCTCCCGGCGGACAGCACCGTGGGCGCCGCCGTCGCGGTGGTCGTCAGGCCGAGCGGGAGGAGCAGGGCCGCCGCCCCCGCCGTCGCGGCGAGGAGGCGGAGCCGGCGCTGCGGCGCGCCGGCGGCTGTGCGGTTCGACGTGCTGGGTCGATGTCTCATCGATGTCCTCGATCTCCCGTCGTCGTCGACGGGCGTCAGGCCGCGCCGAGCGCGACCCCGCGCCGGGCCGGGTGCCCGGGTCGGAGGACGGGCCGCGGCGCACGTCCGGCCGTGGCCGGGTGGCTCGGGTCAGTACCTTCGAGAATTGCGGACCCGCTGTGCCGCACCGCACAACGGAGTGTTGAGTTCTTGCATCAACACGCAAGAACGCTACTGGCGGGTGAAGGAGGCGTCAAGAGATGTCACAAGCACCCGATGTGCCACGTTCATCGAGGTAGAACCCTGGTCCCGCGAGGTAGAGCCGTGGTTGCGCGAGGTAGAGCCGTGGTCGCGCGAGGTAGAGCCGTGGTTCTTGGGCCCGACGGCGTGTGGTTGCGTTGGGTGGTCGGGGTGGGTGGTGGTGCCGCGTCTACCATCCGCGCCGCTCGTTCCTCGCGTCGCTCCCGCCAGGCCCGCCGTCTCGCCCTGGTCGTCGCGCACCCCGGGCGACCGCCCGCAGCGTGCTCGCGGAGCGCGACGCCCGGGCCCGCTCGGGCTGGACGCCGCCGCCGCCGGCGTAGGCCGCGCGGACCGCCCCTCAGTCCGCGGCAGGGCCGAAGCGCTCGGTCTTGACCCGCGCCGGGTCGTGGCCGAGCGAGACGAGCTGCCGTGCGACGGCCTCGACGAAACCCGTCGGCCCGCACACGAAGCACGCGGGCTCGATCTCGGCGGGCCAGCCCCACGCGGCGAGGTCGCGGCGCTCGAGGCGGCCGGGGCCGCGCATCGACCCGAGCGGGGTCGAGCGCGTGAAGACGACCTGGACGTCGAGGCCGTCGTGCGCGGACGCGAGCCGGTCGAGGTCGTCGACGTAGAGCCGGTCCTCGGGGCGACGCACCGAGTAGACGAGCCGGAACGGCGT
>JAQSXO010000060.1 GCA_029256625.1 Cellulosimicrobium sp.
GCCGCGATCGACGCGTTCGTCGAGCCCGGCTGGGTGCTCGTCGGGACGGACGGAAACGCGCAGGAGCGCAACGGCTTCCTCGCGGTCGTCACGTCGGGCGAGCTCGTGCACACGGAGATGTCGTCCGAGCTCGTCACGGTGACCGTGCACGACGACGTCGCGGTCACGCTCGCACGCGGCGTCTCCGCGGGCACGTGGCGGGGGACGCCGTTCCGCGACGAGGAGTGGTCGGTCGACACGTTCGTCCGGCGTGACGACACCTGGCGCTGCGTCCACACGGCGATCGTCCCGGCGTCCGGCGCGCAGCCGGGCGGCTGACCGCCGGAGTCGGCACCGCGTGGCGGGGCTGGCGCCGGGCGCGGACGCAGTAGCGTGGTGCCGACCGCGCGGCCGCCACGACGCGTGGCGAGAATCTCCACAGATCGTCATGCGCATGAAACTTTGTGCCAGAATGGCCCGGTGAGCAGCAGCACGCCCGGCTCCGCGTGGCTCGTCGGGCTCGACGTCGGTGGCTCGGGGAGCCGCCTCGTCGCGCGACGTCTCGACGACGCGCCGGCATCGTCCGTCGAGGTCTCCCACGACGTCCTGCTCACCGGCCGACCGGTCGCGATCGGGCCCGCGGGCAGCGACGCGGTGGACGTCGTCCGCGATCTCCTCGCCCGGCTCCACGCGCACGTGCCGTCGCTCGCTGCCGACGGCGTGGCCGCGGCCGCCGTCGGGGCGACCGGCCTCGCGTCCCTCGTCCGCGACCCCGCCGAGCTCCACGCCACCCTCCGCTCCGGCCTCCCCACCCCCGCCGAACACGACCTGAAGGGCGTTCAGGGCGGGATGACGACCCCCAGGTCGTTCTCGACGGCGGGTGACGTCGTTCTCGGCGGCGGGCTGCGGACGGCCGTCGCGGTCGACGCGCTCACCGCGCACCTCGGCGCGCTGGGCGGGCGGCCGGGCGCCGTCGTCGCGGTCGGGACGGGAGCGATCGCGCTCGGCACGGACCTGCGCGACGTGTGGCAGCGGGTCGACGGCTGGGGGCACCTGCTCGGCGACCTCGGCTCCGGGTCGTGGATCGGGGCGCAGGGTCTGCGCGCCGCGGTCGCCGCGCACGACGGCCGCGACACCGGCGGGTCGACGGCGCTGCTCGCCGCCGCGACGGAGCGGTTCGGCCCCGTGCCGACGTGGCCCGCCCAGCTCTACACGCGTCCCGACCGGGCCCAGGTCCTCGCGTCGTTCACGCCCGACGTGGCGGCCGCGGCCGCCGGCGGCGACGTCGTCGCGCGGCAGGTCCTCGCGGGCGCGGGCACGCACCTCGCCACGACCCTCGCCGCCGCGCTGGTCGACGGCGTCCCTCCGCTCGCCGCCGCGACCGGCGGCGTGCTGGGGATCGGCCCGCTGCTCACCGGCGCGTTCCGCGCGCGCCTCGGCGTCCTGCGCCCGGACGTCGAGCTCGTCGACCCGGCCGGCACACCGCTCGACGGCGCGCTGCACCTGGCCGCGCGCCTCGCGACCGACCCGGGCTCCGTCGTCGGGCACGAGCCGTGGCTCACGCTCGACGAGCCGCCCCCACCGTCCACCGCCCCGCCGCACCCGACCACCCCCGAGGAGGACTGAATGGCCGCCGACGGTCTCGTCCGCATCCGCCAGTCCCTGCCGAACCTCCGCCCGGCCGAGGCGCGCATCGCCGAGGTCGTGCTCGCCGACCCGGCGGCGGTGGTCGGCAAGACCATCACCGAGCTCGCCGCCCTGGTCGGGACGTCGCAGGCGACGGTCGTGCGGTTCTGCCGCGCCGTCGGGTACGCGGGCTACCCGGAGTTCCGGATCGACCTCGCGCAGGCGACGAGCCGCCGCGCGGTCGAGCAGGAGCGCGCGAACGTCGCGCACGGCGAGATCGACCCCGACGACACGCTCCAGGACGTCGTCACCAAGATCGCGTTCCACGAGGCGCGCACGATCGAGGAGACGGCGCGCATGCTCGACCTCGACGCGCTGGAGCAGGTCGCGGCCGCGGTGGCGCAGGCACCCCGGATCGACCTGTTCGGCGTCGGGTCGAGCGGCCTCACCGCGCAGGACCTGGCGCAGAAGCTCCAGCGCATCGGGTTGCTGTGCTTCGCGTCGCCCGACCCGCACGTCCAGCTCCAGTCCGCGGCGCTGCTCGGCCCGGGGGCGGTCGCCGTCGGCGTCTCGCACAGCGGCCTCACGGTCGAGACGAACGACGCGCTGCGCATCGCGCACGCGCGCGGCGCGACCACGGTGGCCGTGACGAACTTCCCCGAGTCGCCGCTCGTCGAGCACGCGGACGTCGTGCTGACCACGACGGCCCGCGAGACGCAGTTCCGGTCCGGCGCCCTGTCGAGCCGCATCGCGCAGCTCGCGCTCGTGGACTTCCTCTTCGTGCGCGTCGCCCAACGGCTCTACGACCGCACGACCCAGAACCTGCGCGCGACGTACGAGGCGGTGCAGCCGCACCGCCTCGGGTACGACCGGCGGCCCCGGCCGTGAGCCGGCGGGGCGTCGACGCGCCCGGGTTCGAGCTGCGGACGGACCTGCTGACGCGCGTCGCGCAGGCGCACGACGCGTCGCACTACCTCCTGCGGCCCGAGGTCGTCGTCCGCGCGCACGACCGGGACGGCGTCGTCGCCGCGATGCGCGAGGCGACGCGGCGCGGCCTGCCGGTGACGTTCCGCTCGGGCGGGACGAGCCTGTCCGGGCAGGCGTCGGGCGGCGGGGTGCTCGTCGACACGCGCACGCGCTTCACGCGCGTCGAGGTGCTCGACGGCGGAGAGCGCGTCCGGTGCGAGCCCGGCGCCACGCTGCGGCTCGTCAACGCGCACCTGCTGCGGCACGGGCGGCGGCTCGGCCCCGACCCGGCGAGCGAGATCGCGTGCACCATCGGCGGGGTCGTCGCGAACAACTCCTCGGGCATGTCGTCGGGAACCGCGCGCACCGCGTACCGGACGGTCGAGGCGATGACGGTCGTGCTGCCGAGCGGGACGGTCGTCGACACGGGCGCGCCCGACGCCGACGCGCGGCTGCGCGCGGCCGAGCCCGAGCTCCACCGCGGGCTCGCGGAGCTGCGCGACCGCGTGCGCGGCAGCGCGGCGATGCGTGCGGAGGTCGAGCGCCAGTTCTCGATGAAGAACACGATGGGCTACTCGGTCAACGCGCTGCTCGACCACGACGAGCCGGTGAAGATCCTCGAGCACCTGCTCGTCGGGAGCGAGGGGACGCTCGGCTGGGTCGCGGACGTGACGTTCCGGACGGTCCCGCTCCTCGCGCACGCCGCGACGACGCTCCTCGTGCTCGACTCGCTGGAGCACGCGACGGACGCGCTCGTGCCGCTCGTCGCGTCGGGCGCCGAGGCGATCGAGCTGCTCGACGCGGCGTCGCTCCGCGTCGCGGCGGCAGACCCCGCGGCGGACGCGTCGATGCGCTCGCTCGCCGCCGGGGGCGCGATCCGCAACCAGACCGCGCTCCTCGTCGAGTACCGCGCGGCGACCGCGGACGGGCTCGCGCCGTTCCAGGACGCGGCGCGCGACGTGGTCGGCTCGCTCGCCGGCTCGCTCGCCGTGCCCCCCACCGTGACGACCGACCCGGCCGTGCGCGAGCGCCTGTGGCGCGTGCGCAAGGGCCTGTACACCGCGGTCGCGGGAGCGCGGCCCGCCGGCAGCACGGCGCTCCTGGAGGACGTCGCCGTGCCCGTCGCCGACCTCACCGCGACCGTGCGCGACCTGGGCGCCCTCTTCGCACGGCGAGGCTACGGCGACGCCGTGACGTTCGGGCACGCCAAGGACGGCAACCTGCACTTCATGATCACGCCGCGCCTCGGCGACCGCGCCGAGCTCGACCGGTACGCCGCGTTCAGCGACGACCTCGTCGACCTCGTGCTCGGTCACGGCGGCACCCTCAAGGCGGAGCACGGCACCGGCCGCATCATGGCGCCGTTCGTGCGGCGGCAGTTCGGCGACGAGCTCTACGCCGTCATGCGCGAGATCAAGCGGCTGCTCGACCCGCGCGGCCTGCTCAACCCGGGCGTGCTCCTCACGGACGACGACCACGAGCACCTGCGGAACCTCAAGGTCGAGTCGTCGGCGGGCGGGGACGACGCGCCGCTCGTCGACCGCTGCGTCGAGTGCGGGTACTGCGAGCCGGGCTGCCCGTCGCGCACCGTCACGACCACGCCGCGCCAGCGCATCGCGCTGCTCAAGGAGATGTCCGCGGCGCCGCCCGCGGAGCGGCGCGAGCTCGAGCGGCAGTACCGCTACCAGGGCGTCGAGACGTGCGCCGCCGACTCGATGTGCGTCGAGGCGTGCCCGGTCGGCATCGACACGGGTGTCGTCATGAAGGGTCACCGCGCGCGGTCGCAGCCGCGGGTGGTGCAGCGCGGGGGAGCGGTCCTCGCCGAGCGCTGGGGTCCCGTCGTCACCGGGCTGCGCGGTGCGCTCCGGGTCGTCCAGGCGCTCCCCACGCCGCTCGTGCACGTCGCGTCCGAGGTCGCGCGCGGGGCGGTCGGGGCCGACGTCGTCCCGCGCGTCGACACCGACCTGCCCGGCCCCGGTCCGCGTCGCGACCCCCGGGGCGTGGCGGGTGCGATCGACGCGACGGGCGCCACCGCGGGCACCGACGGGATCGTGCGCGCGGTGCTGTTCGCGTCCTGCACGGGCGAGCTGTTCGCGCCCGCGGACGACGGCCTGCCCGTGCGCGGGGGCGGCACGGGTGCCGACGGGGCGCTCGGCGCCGAGGCCGCGTTCCGGGCGCTGTGCGAACGGGCCGGCGTCGGGCTCGCGGTCCCTGACGGCATCAACGGGCTGTGCTGCGGAACGCCGTGGTCGTCCAAGGGGCTGCCCGACGGCGCCGCGGCGATGGCGCGCAAGGTCGTGGACGCGCTGTGGGTCGCCACGCGCGAGGGGGAGCTGCCCGTCGTCTGCGACGCGTCGAGCTGCACGCACGGCCTCGTCGAGACGGCGCGCCACCTCGGCGGCCGGGAGTCCTCCGGCGCCGTCGTCCAGGCCGCGGGGGAGAGCGGCGCCCCTGACCCCGACGCCGTGGCGCGCGAGCGCTTCGCGCGGCTGCGCATCGTGGACGCCGTGACCTTCGTGCGTACGGACGTCCTCCCGGCCCTCGCCGCGCGGGGCGTCGACGTCGAGAAGGCGGGCGACGTCGTCGTGCACCCCACGTGCGCGACCGTGCACCTGGGCGCGGTCGACGACCTGCGGGCCGTCGCCGAGGCGGCGGCCGAGCGCGCGACGGTACCCGCCGCCTGGGGCTGCTGCGGCTTCGCGGGCGACCGCGGCATGCTGCACCCCGAGCTCACCGCGGGCGCGACGCGTGCCGAGGCGGCCGAGGTCGCCCAGCAGGGGGTCGCGCTGCCGGGCGGCGCGTTCGACGCGTACGTGTCGAACAACCGCACGTGCGAGATGGGCATGTCCCGCGCGACGGGCCACGACTACGTCCACGTCCTCGAGCTCCTCGAGGCGGCCACGCGCCCGGCCACCGGCGCGAGGTAGAGCTTCGGTCGCGCGAGGGAGAACCCTGGTCGTAGAGAGAACCTCGCTCAGCCCTCGGTCGAGCCAGGCATCGCCTCGCGACGTGGGAGCGCGGCCAGGGTTTTCGCCGCCGTCCTGCCCGACGTCCGTCCATCGATGAACTTTCGACTTTTGATTGACACCCGACAGAAGCCTCGTAGGATGACGACCGGGTGGTAGGTGAAGGATCACCCGAAGGAACGGTTCGACGCGCTCCTCCGGCACGACGACGTGCGGAGGACTCGCTCGAGGACGAGACGAGGAGGACCAGCCGCAGGGTGCTGTTCGGCCCTGACCAGGACGGACGACGCAGCGGCCGCCCGAGGACCGTCGTCGGCGACGACGAGCGCCGAGCGCCGCTGACCCGATGCCGACCTGTACCACCGCGGTGCGACTCGCCCGAGCCGCACCGTCACATCCCTCGAAGGAGAGACGATGAGCAAGTCTCAGATGACGCGCCGGAGCCTGATCAAGGCGCTCGCGACGTCGACCGTGGCCGTCGGCCTCGGTGCCGCCGTCGCCCCGGTGGCCAACGCCGCCCCCGCTCCGACCGCGGCCGGGCCGCTCGCGGCCGCGGGCAACGGTCGCCTGGTCCCCCCGGGAAAGATCGGCATCCAGCTCTACTCGATCCGTGACAAGGTCTCGAGCCTCGGGTTCCGCACGGTGTTCGAGCAGCTCGCCGACATCGGCTACTCCGAGATCGAGTTCGCCGGCTACACCCAGGGCCAGGTCGGCGCGATCACCCCGGAGGAGATCCGCCAGCTCCTCGACGACAACGGACTGCGCGCCGTCGGCTCCCACGTCAGCCTCAACGCGCTGCGCAACGACCTCCCGCGCCAGCTCGAGATCGCCAACATCCTCGGCATGCCGCACGTCGGCACGGCGAACGCCCCGACGAACGTCAACACGGTGGACGGGTACCGCGCCGCCGCGGACGAGTTCAACGCCTGGGGCGCCCAGGCGAGCGCCGCAGGGCTCAAGCTCTACCAGCACAACCACGCGGGGGAGTTCGCGTTCGCGACGGACCAGCCCGAGGTGCGCCTCTACGACGTGTTCTTCGACAACACCGACCCCCGCCACGTGTTCCTCGAGATGGACGTCTACTGGGCCTTCGTGGGCCAGTACCGCTTCCCCGGGTTCGAGCCCATCGACTACGTGCGCAACAACCCGCACCGCTACCCGCTCCTGCACCTCAAGGACGGCGCACGCAACGAGGCGAACCCGAACGGGTTCGACATCATCGAGTTCGACGCGGGCGACCTGCCCTATCGCGAGTTCCTCCGTGCGACGAAGGCACGCGGCACGCGCTGGGGCATCTGGGAGCAGGACAACGCCCCCACGACGGCCGTCCCGCCGAACCCGGTCGACTCGTTCGGCAACGCCCGGCGCAGCTACACGTCGATCCTCGGCCTGCGCGGCTGAGGCACCCGGCCCCGAGAGCCCCGTCCGCGCACGCGCGGGCGGGGCTCTCGCGTGTGCGCTCGCGCGGTCAGACGTCGCGCACGAACGCCCGGAGGTCCGCGAGGACGGCGGGTCCGTCGTCGCCGCCGAGGAACCCGTGGCTCGCGCCGGGCACCTCGACGAGCTCGCAGCGGACGCCCTCGCGCGCGCACGACGCGGCGAGCGTCCGGGCCTCGGGGAGCAGCGCGTCCTGGTCGCCGACCGCGACGAACGTCGGCGGGAGCGGCGACGCGTCGACGTCGAACCGCGGCGCGTCCGCGAGGTGCCCCACCCGTGCCCACGCGCGGAAGGACTCGGCGGACAGCGTGGCGTCGGGCCCGCCCGGTCGAGCCCGGTCGAACGACCCGAGCGTGAGGTCGAGGTTGGGGTTCGTCAGCGCGAGCCACGCCGGCGCGAGCGGCGTCCCGTGGGCGCGGCGAGCGGCCGCGACGGCGACCGTCCCGCCCGCGGAGTCGCCGAACAGGGCCGGCCGCTCGACGCCCTCCGCGGCGAGGAGCGCGAGCGCGACCATCGCGTCCGCGGCCGCCTCGGCGAGCGTGCCCTCGGGCGCGAGCCGGTAGTCGACCGAGACGACGGCGGTCGCGAGCGCGGTCGCGATGCGCCGGCAGGAGGCGTCCTGGAGCTCCAGGTCCCCGAACAACCCGTACCCGCCGTGCAGGAACACGACGGCGGCGCCGGGGTCGCGCGCCTCGGGGACGTAGCGGCGCATCGCGACGCCGTCCCGGACCTCGCCCCGGATGGTCCCCGCGAACGGGCGCCGTGGTCGGGCCAGGGCGCGCTCGCGCGCCTCACGCCGCAGCGTCGTGACCTTCTCGGCGAGCTCCACGGGTCGATTCTCGGTCATGCGACCCGCGGCCGTGGCGGGTGACCGGGGTGCTCTCTCGCGGGACCGGCGTCCTCGCTCGCGCGACCACGGTTCTACCTCGCGGGCTCGGCGTCCTCCGCGGGGGTCGTCGTGGCGGGGTGGGGTGCCGGGCGGGGGAGCGGGCGCACCTGGCCGGCCACGGCGAGCGACAGGACGGTCGCGGCGCAGATGACCAGGAGCATGTGGCGTGCCCCGACCTGGTCGACCATCAGGCCGAGCAGCGGCGGCGCGGTGAGCATGGCGACGGTCGAGAACGACGTCGCGACGGCGACGCGCGGCGCGGCGTGGGCGGGGTCGTCGGACGCCGCGGCGATCGCGACGGGGTTGGCGAGCGCGGCGCCGCAGCCCCACAGCACGATGCCGACCCACGCGAGCGGGAGGCTCGGCGCGAGGCCGAAGACGAGCAGCCCGACGAGCGCCGAGACGCCCGACGCGCGCAGCACCGACACGCGCCCGAACCGGTCGATGAGGCCCGTCCCGGCGAACCGGAACACCGTCATCGCGCCGACGAACGTGCCGTACGCGACGGCGCCGAGCGCCTCGCGCACCTCGAACCCGTCGACGACCGCGATGGAGAGCCAGTTGCCCGCCGATCCCTCGGACAGCGACGACGCGAGGAGCACGAGCCCGATGAGGAGCGTGCGCGGCTCGCGCCACGCGGCGAGCGCGGCGCGGACCCCGGCCCCGCGGCGGGGCGAGGTCACGGCCGCGGGTGCGGCGCGGTCGTCGACCCGGTCCGTGGTGCCCGACGGCGCAGGCGCGTCGGGTGCGACCCGATCGGGCGCGAGCGCGGTCGCGGGGGCGATGAGCGCGGCGCGCGCCACCGTGACGGCGAGCGTCACGACGACGATCTGCGCGGTGATGCCGACGTGCGCCCACGAGAACGCTGCCGCGACGAGAGCGCCGCACGCGGCGCCGATGGAGAACGCGGCGTGGAAGTGGGGGAGGATCGCCCGCCCCACGTGCTGCTCGACGGACGCCGCGCAGATGTTGATCGGCACGTTGGTGAGCGCGCCGCACACGCCGTTGAGGAACGCGCCGACCGCGAAGAGGACGACGCCGCCCGTCCCGGTGCCGAGCGCGACGAGCCCGAACCCGACGACGTTCCCCACGGTCGCGACGACGAGCGTCGTGCGGCTGCCGAACCGCGCCACGACCGCGCCCGCGGACACCACGGACACGAGCGACCCCAGGCCGCCGACGACGAGCAGCAGGCCGAGCTGGCTCGCGCTGATCCCGAGCGCCTCGCGGACCGAGGGCAGGCGGCTCATCCAGGACGCGCCGATGACCCCGAACAGCCCGAACTGCACCATGAGCGCCCAGCGGGCGCGCGCGACGACCGCGCGGTCCGTCAGGGCGCGGTCGGAGGAAACTGATGGGGTTCTTGACACTTGCCCCAGTCTACGGAGCCCGGGACCCGCCGAGCCCGTGGATTTCGCCGGGATCGAGCGCCGGACCCGGCGATGTCCCCGGGTTCGGCTGCGGGACCTGGGCCGGCACCGCGGCCGACCTCAGAGGCGGACGGTCCCCGCGACGCACGTGACGCTCGCGCCGCCGACCCAGACCGTCCCCGAGCCGTCGCGCTCGACGTGCACGCGGCCGGCCCGGCCGAGCGCCGCGCCCTGGGCGGCGACGTAGCGGTCCGGGAGGCGGCCGTCGCGCCCGAGCCACTGCCCGACCACCGCGTTGAGGCTCCCGGTGACCGGGTCCTCGGGGATGCCCATGGCGAGCGCGAACCCGCGCACCTCGACCGCGGCGCCGTCGGGTCCGCCACCGTCCCCGTACAGCCCGGCGACCCCGACGGAGAGGTCGGGGTGCTCGACGCGCAGGCGCGACCAGTCGGGCGCGAGCCCGGCGACGCGGTCGGCGGAGTCGAGCAGCACGACGCGCCACCCCGGTCCGTTGTCGAGGACGCGGTGGTCGAGCACGGCGTCGTCGGGGATGCCGAGCGCGGCGACGATCGCCGCGAGGTCGTCGGCCGGGACCGGCTCGTCGGCGAGCAGGTCCGGCGCCGCGAACGCGAGCCGGCCCGGCCCGGCCGCGGTGCCCTCCGCCTCACCGTCCGGCCCGACGTCGGCGCGCTCGCGCCGGATCGTCACCAGGCCGACGCCGCACTCCTGCACGACGGCGTCCCCCGCGCGGGGTGCGCCGCCCGCCTCGAGCCACGCGTGGCACGAGCCGAGCGTCGGGTGCCCGGCGAAGGGCAGCTCGCCGCCGGGGGTGAAGATCCGCAGGCGGTAGTCGGCGCCACCGGCGGCTCCCTCGGGGCTGGGCGGGAGGAGGAATGTCGTCTCCGAGAGGTTCGTCCAGCGGGCGAACGCGGCCATCTGCTCGTCGGTGAGGCCCTCGCCGTCGAGGACGACCGCGACGGGGTTGCCGAGGGTCGGGGTCTCGGTGAACACGTCGACCTGCGCGAACGGCCGGGACGCGGTGCGGTCGGCGATGTCGCCGTGGCGTGCGCTCATGCCCCGAGCGTACGTCCGGGCTGGCCAGGGCACTTTTGTCGACCGCAAGTCGGAAGTTGTAGACACATCGATAGAACGAGGGCTAGCCTGTCCAGCGTTGTCATCGACGGGGCCAGGCAGGGGTTACGCTCCGTGGACTCGAAGTCCGACCGAGTAAGGAGCAACGATGCTCGAACGCACCAGCCTGCCGGTATCCCGCCGGATCAGGTACCGACGCGGCGCGGCCGCCCTCACCCTCGGCGCCGTGGTCGTCGCGGGCTGGGCCGTCCCCGCCGCGGCAGACCTCCCCGAGCAGGAGCCCGGCGTCACGCTGCGGACCTTCCAGCTCGCGCAGAACCCCGGTGGGGTCTGCACCCTGAAGTCCGGCCAGACGCCCAACGTCGACAAGCTCATGCCGACCATCGACTGGTCGACGGCCGAGCAGTTCGGCGCGGAGGACAACTTCATCTCGCAGGTGAGCGCGAACCTGCACGTCCCCGCCGACGGCCAGTACCAGTTCCGCGTGACCAACGACGACGGCGCGCTCGTCTACGTCGACGGCCAGCTCGTCGTCGAGAACGACGGCCCGAACGACTCGACCTCCGTCGAGGGCAGCGCGACGCTCACGGCGGGCGTGCACGACCTGCGGGTCGACTACTACGAGGGCAGCGACAAGCAGCGCCTCACGCTCGCGTGGAAGACGCCGGGCAGCTCCGCGTTCGAGGTGATCCCGACGTCGGCGCTCAGCACCGAGGCGGGCGTCGTGCGCGTGACCGCGCCCGGCTACAAGTACTGCGAGGGCGCGACCGACACGGCCGGCGACGGCCTGCGCCTCGACACGGTCAACCCCAACTACGACCTCGTCGACCTGCGCCCCGAGGGCTTCGAGCCCAAGGTCTCGGGCCTGGCGTTCACGCCGGACGAGAAGCTCGCCGTCGTGACGACGGGCGAGGTCAGCTCCGGCGGCTGGCGACCCGACCCGGTGTCCGGCGAGGTGTACTTCCTCGACGGCGTCGTGGACGCGGACGGCCCCGAGGACGTCACGGCGACCAAGGTCGCGGACGAGCTGCTCAACCCCATGGGCATCGAGGTCGTCGAGGACTCGATCTTCGTCTCGGAGCGGTACCAGCTCACGCAGCTCACCGACCCCGACGGCGACGGCTTCTACGACCAGCACACGAAGATCGCGGAGTGGCCCGACGGCGGCAACTTCCACGAGTTCGCGTTCGGCCTGATCCACGACGAGGACTACTTCTACGTCAACCTCTCCGTTACGTCAACCTCTCCGTGGCCATCAACAACGGCGGCGCGACGACCAACCCGCAGCCGGCGGCCAACCGCGGCACGTCGATCAAGATCGACCGCGAGACGGGCGAGGTCACGTACGTCGCCGGCGGCCTCCGCACGCCGAACGGCATCGGCTTCGGCCCCGAGGGCGAGATCTTCGCGACGGACAACCAGGGTGCCTGGCTGCCGTCGAACAAGCTCATCCACGTCCAGCAGGACAAGTTCTACAATCACTACACGAACCCGGCCGGGCCGTTCGACGCGAACCCCGTCGCCCCGCCGGCCGTGTGGCTGCCGCAGAACGAGATCGCCAACTCCCCGGGCAACCCGATCCTCGTCCAGGACGGCGAGTTCGCCGGCCAGATGCTGCTCGGCGACGTGACGTACGGCGGCATCCAGCGCGCGTTCCTCGAGAAGGTCGACGGCGAGTTCCAGGGTGCGGTCTTCCGCCACACCGCGGGCCTCGAGGTCGGCGTGAACCGCGTCATCTACGGCCCCGACGGCGCGCTCTACGCCGGCGGCACCGGTGAGGGCGGCAACTGGGGCGAGTCCGGCAAGCTCCGGTACGGCCTCCAGAAGCTCGTCCCCGTGAACGAGGACTCCTTCGACATGAAGGAGATGCGCGTGGTCGAGGGTGGCTTCGAGATCGAGTACACCGACCCGGTGTCCGACGAGGTCGTCGAGAAGCTGGCCGACGCGTACCAGGTCAAGCAGTGGCGCTACGTGCCGACGCAGCAGTACGGCGGCCCCAAGGTCGACGAGGAGCCCCTCTTCGTCACGGACGCCACGGTGTCCGAGGACCGCACGACCGTCACGCTGAAGATCGACGGCCTCAAGCCCGGTCACGTCGTCTACATCCGGTCGCCGCGCCCGTTCGCGTCCGCCGACGGCACCGAGCTCCTCAGCACCGAGGCCTGGTACACGCTCAACTCGCTCCCCGGCTACGTGGCCCCGGCCGACCGCGGCTGGTACGAGGCGGAGCTCGCGCAGCCGCTCGGCAGCTCGAGCATCGGCTCGGACCACAGCAACTACTCCGGTTCGGGCTTCGCCGCGGGCATGACGAACGTCGGCGCCGGCCGCACGTTCTCCGTGACCGTCCCCGAGGCGGGCACCTACCCGGTCAACGTGCGCTACGCCAACGGCATCCACCCGTACACGTCGCTGCGGGCGAAGAACGTCTCGCTCCACGTGAACGGCCAGGACCTGGGCCAGTGGAACTTCCCCACGACGGGCAGCTGGAAGGACTGGGGCGTGCAGACGCGCGACCTCCAGCTCCAGGCCGGCACGAACACCATCACGCTCGCGTACGAGACCGGAGACGAGGGCAACATCAACATCGACGTCCTCTCGATCGGTGAGAACCCGGACATCTGCAGCCCGGGCGAGGTCGAGGACGGCTACACGGCGATCTTCGACGGCACCCTCGCGAGCCTCCAGGAGGGCTGGCGCATGGCCGGTCCGGGTGGATTCGGCCGCCAGGAGGACTGCTCCATCCGCGGTGCGGGTGGCATGGGCCTGCTCTGGTACGACCAGGAGCTCGGGGACAGCTACAGCCTGAAGCTCGACTGGAAGCTCACGAAGGACGACAACGGCGGCGTGTTCGTCGGGTTCCCGAACCCGGGCGACGACCCGTGGGTGGCCGTCAACAAGGGCTACGAGATC
>JAQSXO010000061.1 GCA_029256625.1 Cellulosimicrobium sp.
GGTCGCACGCGCTCCACGCGACCGGGTACGCGATGGGCGTCCAGCGCGACGGCCTCGTCGGGTCGGGAGACCCGGAGCGCGACGCGGCCGTCGTGACGTACTTCGGCGACGGCGCGACGTCGCAGGGCGACGTCAACGAGGCGCTCGTGTTCGCGGCCGTGAACAACGCCCCCGTCGTCTTCTTCTGCCAGAACAACCAGTGGGCCATCTCCGAGCCCACCACCAAGCAGTCGCGCGTGCCGCTCTACCGCCGCGGCGGCGGCTTCGGCGTCCCGAGCGTCCGGGTCGACGGCAACGACGTCCTCGCGTGCTACGCCGTGACCGCGGAGGCGCTCGAGCGGGCGCGGTCCGGCGGCGGCCCGACGTTCGTCGAGGCGTTCACGTACCGCATGGGCGCGCACACGACGTCGGACGACCCGACCAAGTACCGCTCGCGGGCCCAGGAGGAGTACTGGCGCCGCCGCGACCCGATCGAGCGGCTCGAGAACCTGCTCCGCGCCGAGGACGCCTGGGACGACGCGTTCGCCGCCGACCTCGCGGCCGAGGCCGACGCGCTCGGTGAGCGGCTGCGCGACGAGGTCCGCGCGCTCACCGCGCCCGACCCGTCGACCATGTTCGACCACGTCTACGCGACCCCGAACGCCGTGGTCGAGCGCGAGAAGGCGTGGTTCGCCGACTACCAGCAGTCCTTCGAGGAGCCGGCCGCGGAGGTGGCCCGATGAGCGAGAACAAGACCCTGACCCTCGCCCGCGCGATCAACGAGGGCCTGCGCCGGTCGCTCGAGACCGACCCGAAGGTCCTGCTCATGGGTGAGGACATCGGCGCGCTCGGCGGCGTGTTCCGCGTGACGGACGGGCTCCAGAAGGACTTCGGCGAGGACCGGGTGGTCGACACGCCGCTCGCGGAGTCGGGCATCCTCGGCACGGCGATCGGCCTCGCGCTGCGCGGCTACCGCCCGGTCTGCGAGATCCAGTTCGACGGCTTCATCTTCCCGGCGTACGACCAGATCACGACCCAGCTCGCGAAGATGGGCTACCGGTCGGGCGGAAAGCTCCAGGTGCCCGTCGTGATCCGCGTGCCGTACGGCGGCGGGATCGGCGCCGTCGAGCACCACAGCGAGAGCCCCGAGGCGCTGTTCGCCCACACCGCGGGGCTGCGCGTCGTCTCGCCGTCCACGCCGCAGGACGCGTACACGATGATCCAGGAGGCCATCGCCTCGCCCGACCCGGTGCTGTTCTTCGAGCCCAAGGGCCGCTACTGGGAGAAGGGTCCGGTCGAGACCGCCGGGCGTGGCGAGGGCGCGACCGTGCTCGACCGCGCGCGCGTCGTGCGCCCCGGCACCGACCTCACGCTCGTCGCCTACGGCCCGACCGTCGCGACCGCGCTGCGCGCCGCCGCGGCGGCCGAGCAGGAGGGACGCAGCGTCGAGGTCGTCGACCTGCGCAGCATCTCCCCGCTCGACACCGCGACCGTCGTGGAGTCCGTCCGCCGGACCGGGCGCTGCGTCGTCGTGCACGAGGCCCCGACCTACCTGGGCTCCGGCGCCGAGGTCGCGGCCCGCGTGACCGAGGAGTGCTTCTACTCGCTCGAGGCGCCCGTGCTGCGCGTCGGCGGGTTCCACACCCCGTACCCCGTCGCCAAGATCGAGCACGACTACCTGCCGAGCCTCGACCGCGTGCTCGACGCCGTCGACCGCGCGTTCGCGTTCTGACGCGACCGTAGCGACCTCGAACCTCCCCGACGCGGGCGAGGGCCTCACCGAGGCCGAGATCGTGCACTGGCACGTCGCCGTCGGCGACGCCGTGACGGTCAACCAGACGATCGTCGAGATCGAGACGGCCAAGTCGCTCGTCGAGCTCCCGTCGCCGTACACGGGCGTCGTCACGGAGATCCTCGCGCCCGAGGGGACGACGGTCGAGGTCGGCGTGCCGATCATCGTCGTGGACACCGACCCGTCCGGTGCCGCGCCGGCGCCGAGCGCGCCCGCCGGCGTCGTGCCCGACGGCGCGGACGCGGCCTCGGCGCCCGCCTCGCCCGCGGGTGCCGGGTCGGAGGGCGCGACGCCCGTCGCGGCCGGCGGCTCCGGCTCGGTGCTCGTGGGGTACGGGACGGTCGAGCCGGGCACGGCCCGTCGCCGCCGCCGCGCTCCGGACGCGGCCCCGGCCGCCCCGGCACCCGCCCCCGTGCCCGCGCCGAGCGCGCCGACCCCCGCGCCCGCCGCCGTCGGGCACGTGCACCTGCCGGTGCTGGCGAAGCCGCCCGTGCGCAAGCTCGCCAAGGATCTCGGCGTCGACCTCGCGAGCGTCGCGGGCACCGGGCCGGGCGGGATCGTCACGCGCGAGGACGTGCAGGCCTACCACGAGCAGGCGAAGGCGCAGCCGCTGGCGACGTACGCCGACGACGACCAGCCGTGGCTCGCGTCCGGCGCGGTCACCCCGGACGGGCGCCAGACGCGCGTGCCCGTGAAGTCGGTGCGCAAGCGCACGGCCGAGGCGATGGTGACGAGCGCCTTCACCGCCCCCCACGTCACGGTCTTCCACACCGTCGACGTCACCAGGACCATGCGGCTCGTGCACACGCTGCGCGAGGACCGCGAGTTCGCCGACGTGCGCGTCACGCCGCTGCTGGTCACCGCCAAGGCGCTGCTCCTGGCGGTGCGGCGCCACCCGGAGATCAACGCGAGCTGGGACGACGCCGCGCAGGAGATCGTCTACAAGCACTACGTGAACCTGGGGATCGCGGCCGCGACGCCGCGCGGGCTCGTGGTGCCGAACATCAAGGACGCGCACCGCCTCGACCTGCACGGCCTCGCGGGCGAGATCGCGGACCTCACCGCGACCGCGCGGGCGGGCCGCACGTCGCCCACGGACATGTCCGACGGCACCATCACGATCACGAACGTGGGCGTGTTCGGCATCGACACGGGGACGCCGATCCTCAACCCGGGCGAGGCCGCGATCCTCGCGTTCGGCGCGATCCGCGAGCAGCCGTGGGTCCACAAGGGCAAGATCAAGAAGCGCTGGGTCACGCAGCTCGCGCTGAGCTTCGACCACCGCCTCGTCGACGGCGAGCTCGGCGCGCGCGTCCTGGCCGACGTCGCGAAGGTGCTCGAGGACCCGGCCCGCGGCCTCGTCTGGGGCTGATGACCCCGAGGTGTCCCGCTTGCGGGCACCCGGGGAACGGCGAGCATGGGCCTCGGAGGAGCCGGTGAACCTCACCGGTGTCGTTCGAGGGAGGTCGCGTGCGCAGCGCTCGGGGCAGGACGGTCCGGTCGAGGGCGGGAGCCGGGCCGGGAGGCCGGCGCCGGGTCGGGACGGCGGTCCCCGCGGGTGCGCTCGTCGGTCTCGCGGCGCTCGGCCTCGCCGCGTGCGCCGGTCCGGGCACGGCGGACGCCCGGGCGGTCGTCGAGGAGCTCGCCGCCGCCGTCGCCGGGGGTGACGGCACCGCCGCGTGCGCCCTGATCCTGCCCGACGCGGCGGACGCGCTCGCCGCGGACGAGGGCGAGCCGTGCGCGGACGTGGTGACCGCGCCGGACGGGCCGCTCGCCGCGCTCGCCGCGGCCGACCTCGTCGTCGAGGACGTCCACGTGGCCGGTCGGCAGGCGCAGGTCGTGACGGCGACCGACACGGTCTTCCTCGCCGTGTCGGGCGACGGCTGGGTCGTCACCGCCGCAGGCTGCACGCCGCGCGAGGACCGCCCCTACGACTGCGAGGTGGAGGCATGAGGGTCCCGCGGCTGATGTTCTGGGCCACGCTCGTGCTCGTCTGCGTGGGACTCGCCGTCACGTTCGTGCTCGCGGCGGTGCACCGATGAGCGCCGGTCCCGGCAAGGGCGGCGTGCTCGGCGGGCTGCGCGCGAGCTCGCTGAGCCTCTTCTTCGCCGCCGCGTTCCTCGCGTCGCTCGTCGCCCAGGCGGTGAGCGGGGTCGCGGTCTTCAACACGGACCAGCGCGCGGCAGGGCTCGACCCGGTGACGTTCGGCCAGTACGTGGCGTCGTCGGCGTTCTGGGTCGACGTCACCGAGAACTGGCAGTCCGAGTACCTGCAGTTCCTCCTGTTCATCACCGCGACCGTGTGGTTCGTGCAGCGCGGCTCGCCCGAGTCCAAGAAGCTCGAGGAGGCCGGCCGCGAGTCCGACGAGGACCAGAAGGTGGGCGAGCACGCGACGCCCGACTCCCCGGCCTGGGCGCGGGCCGGGGGCTGGCGCCTCGCGGTCTACTCGCGCTCCCTCTCGCTCGTCATGGGCGCGATCTTCCTCGGCTCGTGGGCGGCCCAGTCGGCGGCGGGCGCCGTCGCGTTCAGCGAGGAGCAGCTGCGCGAGCTCGAGGACCCGGTGCCCTGGACCGAGTACCTCTCGATGCCCGACTTCTGGAGCCGGACGTTCCAGAACTGGCAGTCCGAGATGCTGGCGGTCCTCAGCATGGTCGTGCTCGCGATCTACCTGCGCGAGCGCGGGTCGCCCGAGTCGAAGCCCGTCGGCTCGTCGCACGAGGCGACGGGCGTCGAGGGCTGACCCGGGACGGCTCCCGCCGCACGTCGTCGTGCCGCGCGACCGCCCGTCGCCCCAGGTCACGGACCGCTCACAGTGGCGCCGTGCCCGGTGTGCGGAAGACCTCACACGGGCTTAACGGCGGTCGCGCGCGGGGGAAACACGGCGTTCCTAGCGTCCTGGTCACTGACCGGGACCTGCTGAAGGAGCCGCCATGTCCGCGCCCACGAGCCCCACCACCCACGAGGGTGAGCAGTCCGCAGACCACCCGTCCGGCCCTCGGGCCGGCACCACGGCCGGTACCACCACCGCACCCGCCGGTCCGGCGACCTCCGGGCCGACGACGACCGCGGGGCCACACCACCGGTCCGGGCGGTGGATCGACCGCTGGGACCCGGAGGACCCGACGTTCTGGCGCGACGGGGGCCGCAAGGTCGCCTCCCGCAACCTGTGGATCTCGGTGTTCGCGGAGTTCCTCGGCTTCGCGGTCTGGGCGCTGTGGTCGATCGTCGTCCCGCAGCTCCCGGCGGCCGGGTTCGCCCTGACGGTCGACCAGCAGTTCTGGCTCATCGCCGTGCCGAGCCTCGTCGGCGCGACGCTGCGCATCCCGTACACGTTCGCGGTGCCGCTGTTCGGAGGCCGCAACTGGACCGTCGTCTCGGCGCTCCTCCTGCTGCTGCCGACGGCGGCGCTCGCCGTCGTCGTGCAGAACCCGGAGACCCCGTTCGGCCTCATGCTCGGCGCCGCCGCGCTCGCGGGCTTCGGCGGCGGCAACTTCGCGTCGTCGATGGCGAACATCTCCTTCTTCTACCCGGAGCGGGAGAAGGGCAAGGCGCTCGGCCTCAACGCGGCGGGCGGCAACCTCGGCACGGCGGCGGTCCAGCTCGCGGTGCCGCTCGTCATCGTCGCGGGGGCCGGCATCGCGCTCGAGCGCGCGGGCCTCATGATGATCCCGTTCGTCGTGCTCGCGGCGTTCCTCGCGTGGCGCTTCATGGACAACCTGTCGACGGCGAAGGCCGACCCGCGCTCGTTCGCCGCGGCGACGCGCAACAAGCACACCTGGATCATCTCGTTCCTCTACATCGGCACGTTCGGGTCCTTCATCGGGTACGCCGGCGCGTTCCCCATGCTGCTCAAGGGCCAGTTCCCCGAGATGACGCTCTCGATCGCGTTCCTCGGCGCGCTCGTCGGCTCGGTCACGCGCCCGCTCGGCGGCGTCATCGCGGACCGCGTGGGCGGCACGCGCGTCACCATCGCGTCGTACGGCGTCATGGCGCTCGGGGCGTTCGGCGCCATCCAGGCGCTCGAGTCGCACAGCTTCGGCCTGTTCTTCGGGTCGTTCCTCGTCCTGTTCGTCGCGACCGGTATCGGCAACGGGTCCACGTACCGCATGATCCCGGCC
The DNA here is from genome assembly GCA_029256625.1 of Cellulosimicrobium sp. Taxonomy (GTDB): domain Bacteria; phylum Actinomycetota; class Actinomycetes; order Actinomycetales; family Cellulomonadaceae; genus Cellulosimicrobium. Next base: position 5,890 of record JAQSXO010000061.1, read on the forward strand.
GTCTTCCAGGCGAGCGCCGTCCCGGGCGGCGCGCTCGACGGCACGACGGCGGTCGACCCCACCGCGCTCGACGAGGCCCGCGCGGCGGCGCGCAAGGCGGCCGCCGGCTGCATCGGCATCGCCGGCGCGATCGGGGCGTTCGGCGGGTTCCTCATCCCGCGCGGGTTCGCCGCCTCCACGAGCCTCGCCGGCTCGCTCGTGCCGGCGCTGTGGACGTTCATCGGCGTGTACCTCGTCATGGCTGTCGTCGCGTGGGCCGTGTACCTGCGCAAGGGATCGGCGCTCGCCGCCGCCCGGATCTGACGGACGTCCGAGGGAGTGCCCACCATGGCGACCGCCACCACGACCGCCGCGCCGGGAAGATCTGAGGCCCCCGGCGCGGCGCCCGCCCGCACCCACTGCCCGTACTGCGCGCTCCAGTGCGGCATGTCCCTCGCGCCGCGGGACGACGCGTCGGCGCTCCCCGTCGAGGTCTCGCCGCGCGACTTCCCGACGAACAGGGGCGGCCTGTGCCAGAAGGGCTGGACGAGCGCCACGGTGCTGCGCGCGACCGACCGGATCACCACACCGCTGCTGCGCGGGGCCGACGGTGAGCTGCACCCCGCCTCGTGGGACGCGGCGCTCGACGTCGTCGCCTCCGGGATCGCCCGCGTCCGGTCCGAGCACGGCCGGGACGCGGTCGCCGTGTTCGGCGGCGGCGGTCTGACGAACGAGAAGGCGTACGCGCTCGGCAAGTTCGCGCGGACGGTCCTGCGCACGGCGAACATCGACTACAACGGGCGTTTCTGCATGGCGTCGGCCGCGGCCGGGGCGAACCGGGCGTTCGGCGCCGACAGGGGGCTCCCGTTCCCGCTCGCCGACCTCGGCGGGGCCGACGCCGTGCTCCTGCTCGGCTCCAACCTCGCCGAGACCATGCCGCCGTCGGTCCAGCACCTCGCGGGCGTGCGCTCGCGCGGTGGGCTCGTCGTCGTGGACCCGCGCCGCAGCGCGACCGCGGCGCTCACGGGCGACCCCGAGGACCAGGGCGAGGGCCTGCACCTGCAGCCCGTGCCCGGGACGGACCTCGTGGTGCTGCTCGCCCTGCTGCACGTGGTCGTCGTCGAAGGGCTGGTCGACGAGGCGTACGTGGCCGCGCGGACCACGGGGTTCGACGACGTCCGGCGCTCCGTCATGGCGTGGTGGCCCGAGCGGGCCGAGACCGTGTGCGGCGTCCCGGCCGAGCGGCTGCGGCACGTCGCGCGCCTGCTCGCCGCGGCGTCGCCGTCGCGGGGCGGCGGGGGCGCGTACCTGCTCACGGGTCGCGGCGTCGAGCAGTCGACGCAGGGCACGGCGACCGTCACGGCGACCGTCAACCTCGCGCTCGCGCTCGGCCTGCCGGGCCGGGTCGGGTCGGGGTACGGCGCGATCACGGGCCAGGGCAACGGGCAGGGTGGTCGCGAGCACGGGCAGAAGGCCGACCAGCTCCCGGGCTACCGCAGGATCGACGACCCGGCGGCGCGGGCGCACGTCGCGGCCGTGTGGGGTGTGGACCCGGAGACGATCCCCGGCCCGGGGATGCCCGCCGTGACGCTGCTGCGGTCGCTCGCGGCCCCGGCGTCGCCCGACGGGACCGGCGGCGGCCCGCGCGCGCTGCTCGTGCACGGGTCGAACGTCGTCGTGAGCGCCCCGAACGCGGACCGTGTCGTGGACGGGCTGCGTGCGCTGGACCTGCTCGTGGTGTGCGACCTGGTGCCGTCGGAGACGGCGCTGCTCGCGGACGTCGTGCTGCCCGTGACGCAGTGGGCGGAGGAGGAGGGCACGATGACGTCGCTCGAGGGCCGGGTCATCCGCCGCCGCCGGGCGCTCGACCCGCCGGGAGAGGCGCGCTCGGAGCTCTGGATCCTCGCCGAGCTCGCGCGCCGGCTCGGGTCGGACGTCGCGTTCCCGACGGACCCCGCGGTCGTGTTCGACGAGCTCGCGCGCGCATCGGCCGGTGGCGTCGCGGACTACTCGGGGCTGAGCCACGCGCGCCTCGACGCGGACGAGGACGACGGCGGCCCGGGGCTGTTCTGGCCCGTCCCGGCGGGCGCGCCGGACGCGGGGCAGGCCGGCGCGCCGCACCCGGGGACGCCGCGCATGTTCCTCGACCGGTTCGCGACACCGGACGGGCGCGCACGGATGGTCGCGGTCGACCACGTCGGGCCGAGCGACGACGTCCGGCCCGACGCCCCGCTCTACCTCGTCACCGGGCGCGTGCTGCAGCACTACCAGTCGGGCGCGCAGACGCGTCGCGTGCCCGAGCTGGACCGGCTCGTGCCGGCGCCGTTCGTCGAGCTGCACCCGGTCCTGGGGCTGCGGCTCGGCGTCGGCGACGGGGACCGCGCCCGCCTCACGACGCGCCGCGGCGAGATCGAGGCCGTCGCACGGTGGACCGACCGGATCCGGCCCGACACCGTCTTCATACCCTTCCACTGGAGCGGGGAGGGCAGCGTCAACCGCGTCACGACCGACGCGACCGACCCCGTCTCGGGCATGCCCGAGTTCAAGGTGTGCGCCGTGGACGTGCGGCGCGCGGCCGGCACGCAGGAGGTGGTCGCATGACGCGCGTCGTCGTGGTCGGCAACGGCATGGTCGGGTCGCGGTTCGCGAGCGACCTCGTGGCGCGGTGCGGAACCGCCGCGGGACCGAGCGCCGTGGAGGTCACCGTGCTCGGTGCGGAGGAGTACGAGCCGTACAACCGCGTGCTGCTCAGCGAGGTCGTCGCCGGCAAGGTCGACGTCGCCGCGATCGGCCTGCCGGGTGCGGACGACACCCGCGTCACGGTGCGCCGCGGTACCGAGGCGATCGCGATCGACCGCTCCGCGCGCCGGGTCGTCACGGGCGAGGGCGCGCACCCCTACGACGTCGTCGTGCTCGCGACGGGTGCCGCCGCGCGGGTCCCCGACCTGCCCGGCCTCACCGACCTGCCCGGCGGGCTGCCCCGCGGCGCGCACGCGCTGCGCACGCTCGACGACGCGCGCGAGATCGTCGCGGCGTCCGTCAACGCCCGGCACGCCGTGGTCGTCGGGGCGGGCGTGCTCGGGATCGAGGTCGCGTGCGGGCTCGCGCGCCGCGGTGTCGCGGTGAGCCTCGTGCACGGAGGCGCGAGCGTCATGGACCGCCAGCTCGACCGCGTCGCGGGCGGCGTCGTCGCGCGCAGCCTCGCGGGGCTCGGCGTGCGGACGTGGACCGGTGCACGCACCGAGCGCATCGTCGTGGAGTCGGGCTCCGTGCGCGGCGTGACGCTGCGCGTGCCCGACGGCGGGGCTCCCGCCGGGCCGTCGGCCCGCCCGGGTGGTGGCGCCGCGGGAGCGGGGGACGACGCGACGAGACTCGTCGACCTCGAGGCCGACCTCCTCGTGCTGGCGTGCGGCACCGTGCCCGAGGCCGGGCTCGCGCGCGCCGCGGGCCTCGCGGTCGACCGGGGCGTCGTCGTCGGGCACGACCTGGCGAGCACCGACGACGCGCGCGTGTTCGCGATCGGCGACTGCGCGCAGCCGCCCGAGGGCGGCACCGGGCTGATCGCGCAGGGCTGGGACCAGTCGCGCCGGCTCGCGGAGCACCTCGCGGAGCGGTTCGCGGCCGCGGCCGACGGGCGCGGCGCGAGGAGGCCGGGTGCCGCGCAGGGGGCGGCGCCGGGCCGGCCGCGCGTGCGCCTCGGGGTCGACGCCGACCGGCCGAGCATGGCGCTGCGCCTCGCCATGAACGTCGTCGCGCGTCCCGCCGTGCCGGCGGACCCCGGGGTCGGGGCGCGCGCGACGGCCGGGACCGACGTCGTGCGCGTCAAGGCGGCGGGGCTCGAGATCGTGACGATGGGGGTGTGCGGCGAACGGCGCGCGCCCGACCCCGCGCACCGCTCCGTGACGCTGAGCGACCCCGCGTCGGGCCGGCACGTCGAGGTGGTCGTCGCGGACGGCCTGCTCGTCGGCGCGACCTGCGTGGGCGCGCCCGACGTGGGCGCCGACCTCACGGCGACCTACACGCGGCGGGTCCCCGTGCCCGCCGACCCGGCCCACCTGCTGCTCCGCCCGGTGGCCCAGGCGCCCGCACCGGCCTCGTCGCCGACCCACATGCCCGACCGCACCACCGTGTGCACGTGCAACGGCGTGACGAAGGGCGACGTCGTGGGCTGCTGGCACGACGGCGCCCGCAGCGTCGACGACGTCGCGCGGGCCACGCGCGCCACGACGGGCTGCGGCGGCTGCAAGGAGGTCGTGTGCGGGCTCGTCGACTGGCTCGCGAAGGCGGACCCCGACCAGGCGAGGGTCGCGCTCGGCGCGTAGGTCGGCGGGGCTGCGAACCTCACACACCGACGACCGTCCGGGTGAGAACACCGTTACGGACGGGCAACGGACGGGGCACGGTCGCGAAACCGCTCGTCCGTAGCGTCGATCGTGCCTTCCCGGAAGGCCCCCGGGGACGACCCGGTCGGCGGGCCGGGGAGGTGGCCTCCCGCCCCCGATCCACCAGGAGCCCGCCGTGACCGGACCTCAGACCGATCCCGCCCCCGCCCCGGCCCCCGGTGCGCCCCGGCACCTCGTCGTCGTCGGCGGCGGCATGGTGGCGCAGCGGCTCGTCGAGGCGCTGCGCGCGCGCGACACCGAGGGCGCCTGGCGCGTCTCGCTCTTCGCCGAGGAGCCGCGCAAGCCGTACGACCGCGTCGCGCTGACGAGCTACTTCTCGGCGCGCGACGCCGAGGAGCTCACGCTGGGCGACCCGGCGCTGTGGGACGACCCGCTGGTCACGCTGCACCGGGACTGCGCGGTGACGTCGATCGACCGCGACGCGCAGACCGTCACCGACCGCCTCGGGCGCGTGCACGTGTACGACGAGCTCGTCCTGGCGACGGGGTCGAGCGCCGCGATGCCGCCCATCGCGGGCAACGACCTCCCGGGCGTGTTCGTCTACCGCACGATCGACGACGTCGCGGCGCTGCGCGGGTGGGTCGAGGAGAAGCGCCGGACCGCCACGACCGAGGGCGGCTGGGAGCGGCCGGTGCGCGGCGCGGTGATCGGCGGCGGCCTCCTGGGCCTCGAGGCGGCGGGCGCGCTCAAGGCGCTCGGCGCGCAGGCCACGGTCATCCAGTTCGGCACGCACATGATGGACGCGCAGATCGACCTGGGCGGCGGCGAGGCCCTCAAGCGCCTCATCAACGGCATGGGCATCGCGGTGCGGTGCAACACGGGCACCAAGGAGATGAAGGTCTCCCGCAAGACCGGGCACGTGGGCCGGCTCGACTTCGCCGACGGCGGCCGGCTCGACGTGGACGTCGTCGTCGTCGCGACGGGCGTGCGGCCGCGCGACGAGCTCGCCCGGGCGGCGGGGCTCGCGGTCGGGGAGCGCGGCGGCGCCGTCGTCGACCTCGCGTGCCGCACCGAGGACGAGCACGTGTGGGCCGTGGGCGAGGTCGCGTGCATCGAGGGTCGGTGCATCGGCCTGGTCGCGCCGGGCTACGCCATGGCGGAGGTCGTGGCGGACCGCCTGCTCGGCGGCGAGGCGACGTTCCCGGGCGCGGACACGGCGACCAAGCTCAAGCTCCAGGGCGTCGACGTCGCGAGCTTCGGCGACGCGTTCGGCCGCACCGAGGGCGCGATGGAGCTCGTCTGGGCCGACCCGGTCGCAGGCGTCTACAAGAAGCTCGTCCTGTCCGACGACGCGCGCACGCTCCTGGGCGGCGTCTTCGTCGGCGACGCCGCGCCGTACGCGTCGCTGCGGCCGATGCTGGGCACGGAGCTCCCGGGCGACCCGGGGCTGTTTCTGCTCCCCGAGGGGTCCGGGGGCGGGGCACCGAGCCTCGAGCTCCCCGACGACGCCACGGTCTGCTCGTGCAACAACGTCAGCGCGGGCACGATCCGCGGCGCGGTCACCGAGCACGGGTGCACCGACCTCGCAGGAGTCAAGGCGTGCACGCGCGCGGGGACGAGCTGCGGGTCGTGCCTGCCGCTCGTCAAGAAGATCACCACGACCGAGCTCGCCCGGGCCGGGGTCGAGGTCTCGAACGCGCTGTGCGAGCACTTCGACCTCTCGCGCGCGCAGCTCTTCGACGCGGTGCGCGTCGCGGACCTGCACACGTTCAGCGAGATCGTCGGGCGGTTCGGCCGGGTGCCCGAGCCCGTGACCGACACCCAGGGCGCCGTGCTCGTCCGCGACGCCGGGCGCGGCTGCGACATCTGCAAGCCCACGATCGCGTCGATCCTCGCGTCGCTCGGCAACGGGCACATCCTCGACGGCGAGCAGGCGACGCTGCAGGACACCAACGACCACGTCATGGCGAACATGCAGAAGGACGGCACGTACTCGGTCGTCCCGCGCATCCCCGGCGGCGAGATCACGCCGGACGGGCTGCTCGTCATCGGCCAGGTCGCCAAGGACTTCGGGCTCTACACGAAGATCACCGGCGGCCAGCGCATCGACATGTTCGGCGCGCGCATCGAGCAGCTCCCGCACATCTGGCGCCGGCTCGTGGAGCACGGGTTCGAGTCCGGGCACGCGTACGGCAAGTCGCTGCGCACGGTGAAGTCGTGCGTCGGGTCCACGTGGTGCCGGTTCGGCGTGCAGGACTCGGTCGGCATGGCCGTCGAGCTCGAGCTCCGGTACCGCGGCCTGCGCTCGCCCCACAAGCTCAAGCTCGGCGTCTCCGGGTGCGCGCGCGAGTGCGCCGAGGCCCGCGGCAAGGACGTCGGCGTCATCGCGACGGACAAGGGCTGGAACGTGTACGTGGGCGGCAACGGCGGGTTCACGCCCCGGCACGCGCAGCTCCTCGCCGAGGACCTGGACGACGAGGCGCTCATCCGGACCATCGACCGCTTCCTCATGTACTACATCCGCACGGCCGACCGCCTGCAGCGCACGGCCGCGTGGGTCGAGGACTACGAGGGCGGTCTCGACGCGATCCGCGAGGTGGTCGTCGAGGACTCGCTCGGCCTCGGCGCCGACCTCGACGCCGCGATGGCCCGCCACGTCGGCGACTACGAGGACGAGTGGCGCGCGGTCCTCGAGGACCCGGAGAAGCTGCG
>JAQSXO010000062.1 GCA_029256625.1 Cellulosimicrobium sp.
GTGCGCGCCCGGCGCCCGAGAGCGCGCAGCATCATCGGCGACAGGTCCTGCGCCTCGTCCACCACGACGTGCGCGACCGACGCGCCGCGGGTCAGCAGGTCCGCGACCTCGTCGAGGAGGACGAGGTCGGCCAGCGTCCAGCGGGCCGTGCCCGGCGTCCGGGACGGTCGGGTCGGGCGCAGCAGCTCCTGCTCGGCCGCGGTGAGGACGCCGCCGGCGCTCGCGGCGAGGAACGCGGGGTCGACGAGGAGCCGGTGCAGCAGCGCCGTCGGCGTGACCTTCGGCCACACCGCGGCGGTGTAGTCCCGGACCGGGCGCGTGCGCGCGAGCGCGTCCCACGCCCGCTCGTCGAGCGCCTCGCCCGACTCCTCGATCTGCACGAGGATCCGGTGCGCGAGCGCGTGCCGCAGGTGGTCGCGACCGGCGTCGAAGCGCGGCTCCCGGCCGACCACCTGGGCCACGGCCTCGCGTGCCTCGTGCGCGGCGACGCGCCAGCGGCGCGCACCGCGCGGCAGCACCAGGGCCTCGGTCGGCTCGGCGACGTGCGACCACACGGCGCGTCGGAGCACCTCGGCCATGCGTCCGTCGCCCTTGAGCCGGGCGACGTCCGCGGGCTCCGTCCCGCGCAGGCGGCCGTGCACCGTGACGATCTCCTCGACGGTGGTCTGGGTCGCGTCGACCTCGCCGAGGGCGGGCAGGACGTCGCGGATGTACCGCAGGAAGCTCGCGTTGGGCCCCACGACGGTCATGCCGGCGCGGCTCACCCGCTCCCGGTGGGAGTACAGCAGGTATGCGGCGCGGTGCAGCCCGACGGCGGTCTTGCCGGTGCCGGGCGCGCCCTGCACGACGACGGTCCGGTCGAGCCCGCTGCGCACGATGACGTCCTGCTCGGGCTGGATGGTGGCGACGATGTCGCGCATCGGCCCGGTACGGGGTCGCTCGATCTCGGCCTCGAGGATCGCGGAGGGCTCTGCGCCGGGTCCCGGGGCGGTGAGCGCCTCGTCCTCGAAGCCGGTGAGTGCACCGCGCTGGAAGCCGTAGCGGCGGCGGGCCGTGACACCCATCGGGTCGGTGCGGGTGGCGCGGTAGAAAGGCGTGCTCACCGGGGCGCGCCAGTCGACGACGAGCGGGTCACCCTCGGGGTCGGAGACGTGGCGGCGCCCGATGTGGAAGACCTCGGCGGGCTCGTCGTCCGTGCCGTCGAGGTCGATGCGCCCGAAGAAGAGCGGGACCTCGGGGTCGTCGGCGAGCTGGGCGAGCCGGCGGGCGAGCGCCGCCTCGAGATACTCGGCGCTGACCCGGTCCCCGGCGAGGGCGTTGAGCGACCCGGCCTGCTCGCGCATGCGGGCGAGCTGGGTGCGGGCGTTCTCCAGGAACTCCTGCTCCCGGGCGAGCTCGCCCGAGGTGTTCCCGGCGGGTGCCGCGGTCGAGGCGTCGGGGTCGGACGGTACGGCGGGGGCGGGCACGACAGACCTCCGGGAGCCGGCTTCGAGGGGGGTCGGCCATCCTACGGGCAGCACCCTCCCGCAGGACCGGTCGCTGGTTCGACGAGCCGCCCGGGAGCGGTAATCTTGCCGGTGCGGACGAGTCGGTCGGACGGTCGCGTCGAGGGGCCTCGGTCCCTCGCCGAGGAACGTCCGGGCTCCGAAGGGCAAGGTGGTGGGTAACGCCCACCCGGGGTGACCCGCGGGACAGTGCCACAGAGAACAGACCGCCGCGTCAGGAAGGCTCCGGCCCTCCCGGCGCGGTAAGGGTGAAACGGTGGTGTAAGAGACCACCAGCGGGCCGGGTGACCGGCCCGGCTCGGTAAACCCCACCTGGAGCAAGGTCAGACAGACTGTGTCTGAGGGCTGCCCGCCCGATTCTCTCCGGAGAAGCACAGTCGGGTAGACCGCTCGAGCCCTGCGGCGACGCAGGGCCTAGATGGATGACCGTCGCCCGCGCGAGGGTGACCTCGCGCGGGAACAGAACCCGGCGTACAGACCGGCTCGTCCGCCCGCCTCTCCCGGCAGACCGGGAGGGCGGACCCCGTCCTACTCGTGCCGAGGAGCACCATGTCGCACCACGACTCGCACACGCCTCCGCTCGCCTACGTCATCGCCGGGTCCGAGGCGACCGGCGGCGCCGGGATCCAGGCCGACCTCAAGACGTTCCAGGAGCTCGGCGCGTACGGCGTCGGCACGCTCACGTGCATCGTCTCGTTCGACCCGAAGAACGACTGGGGCCACCGGTTCGTCCCCGTCGAGCCGCAGGTCATCGCCGACCAGTTCGAGGCGGCGACGGTCACGCACGAGCCGTCGGTCGTGAAGATCGGCATGCTCGGCACGCCCGCGACGATCGACGTCGTCGCGGAGTCGCTGCGCTCGCGCACGTGGGAGCACGTCGTGCTCGACCCGGTGCTCATCTGCAAGGGCCAGGAGCCGGGCGCGGCGCTCGACACCGACACCGCGCTGCGCGCGCAGGTCCTCCCGCTCGCGACCGTCGTGACGCCCAACCTCTTCGAGACCCGCACGCTCGCGGGGGTCGAGTCGATCGAGACCGTCGAGGAGCTCGTCGAGGCCGCGCGCAAGGTCCAGGCGCTCGGCCCGCGGGCCGTCGTCGCGAAGGGCGGCGTCGAGCTGCCCGGCCCCGACGCGGTCGACGTGCTGGTCGACGGCGACGAGGTGCACGTGCTGCGCACGCCGAAGATCGGCGAGGAGCGCGTGAGCGGGGCCGGATGCACGTTCGCCGCCGCGATCACCGCGGAGCTCGCGAAGGGCGCCTCGGTGCTCGACGCCGCGCGCGTCGCCAAGGACGTCGTCACCGCCTCGATCGAGGACCGCGTGGCGTCGAACGCGCCGTTCGACGCGGTCCGCGTCGGCGCGCGCCGCTGACGGAGACCGGTCCGGGGGGTCGCGGGCTGCGACCCCTCGTCGACCGGTGCTCGACCGACGATCACCCCTCGGACGCCTTCACGTCCCCTGACGGTCAAGGAATACTCTCGTCACCGTGAACGACCTCTCCCCTTCGGAACTGTCCCCGTCGCCGGGTGCTGCCGACGGCCCTGACCGGGCCGTCGCCGACGTCTCCGACGACACCGGGCACGCGGGGCGCGGCCTCGCCCGCCACGACGTGCCCGCCCCGCTGCGTGACGACGTCCGCCTGCTCGGCGGCCTGCTCGGCACCGTGCTCCGCGAGACGGGCGGCCAGGACCTGCTCGACGACGTCGAGCGCCTGCGCGAGCTGTCCATCCGCGCGTACGACGACCCGTCCGGCGCCGTGCTGGCCGAGGCGGAGACCCTCGTCGAGGGCCTCTCCATGGCCCGCGCCGAGCAGGTCGCCCGGGCCTTCACGTGCTACTTCCACCTCGCGAACCTCGCGGAGGAGTACCACCGCGTGCGCGTCCTGCGCGAGCGCGAGGCCGAGTTCGCGACCCGCGCGACGACGCCCGACGACTCCCTCCCGGAGGCGTTCGAGCAGCTCGTCGGCGAGGTGGGCCGCGAGGAGGCGCTGCGCCGTCTCCGCCGCCTGGAGTTCCGCCCGGTGCTCACGGCGCACCCGACCGAGGCCCGCCGTCGTGCGGTCTCCGGCGCCGTGCGCCGCATCGCGACCCTGCTCGACGAGCGGGACGCGCAGCGCCTCGGCGGCACGTCCCTCGCGGAGAACGAGCGCCGACTGCTGGCCGAGATCGACACGATGTGGCGCACCGCCCCCATCCGCGAGCACAAGCCGTCCGTGCTCGACGAGGTCAAGACGGCGCTCGGCGTGTTCGACGCGACGATGTTCGACACGTTCCCGACCGTCTACCGGCGCCTCGACGACTGGCTGCTCGGCGACGAGGCGGGCCGCGAGGAGCCCCTCGTGCGGCCGTTCGTCAGCCTCGGCACGTGGATCGGCGGCGACCGCGACGGCAACCCGAACGTCACGGCCGAGGTCACGCGCCAGGCCGCCGCGATCGCGGCGGACCACGCTCTCGCCGCGCTCGAGCAGCAGACGCGCCTCGTGGGGCGCAAGCTCACGCTCGACCAGGACGGCACGCCGCCCTCGGACGGGCTGCGCGCCCTGTGGGAGCGGCAGCGCCGGCTCTCGGAGACCGTGACCGTCGCCGCGTCCGAGGCGTCCCCGCGCGAGCCGCACCGCGCGGTGCTGCTCGTCGTCGCGGACCGCATCGCCGCGACGCGCGCCCGCAACGCGGACCTCGCGTACCCGTCCGCCGAGCAGCTCGAGTCCGACCTGCGCGTCGTCCAGGAGTCGCTCGTCGCCGCGGGCGCGCCGCGCGCCGCGTACGGGGACCTCCAGCAGCTCGTCTGGCAGGTGGAGACGTTCGGCTTCCACCTCGCGGAGCTCGAGGTGCGCCAGCACTCCCAGGTCCACGAGGGCGCGCTCGCCGAGATCGCGGAGAAGGGCCTGCGCGGCGACCTCTCCGACCGCACGCGCGAGGTGCTCGACACGTTCCGCGCGCTGGGCGCGGTCCAGCAGCGGTACGGCATCCGCGCCGCTCGCCGCTACATCGTGTCGTTCACGCAGAAGCCGGAGCACCTCGCTGCGGTGTACCAGCTCGCGGAGCTCGCGTTCGAGGGCTCCGACGAGGCGCCGGTCGTCGACGCGATCCCGCTGTTCGAGACGTTCGCCGACCTCCGGGCGAGCGTCGACATCCTCGAGTCGATGCTCACGCTGCCCCAGGTGCAGCGCCGGCTCGCCGAGAACGGGCGCCGCGTCGAGGTCATGCTCGGCTACTCGGACTCGTCCAAGGACGTCGGGCCCGTGTCCGCGACCCTCGCGCTCCACGACGCGCAGAGCCGCATCGCGCAGTGGGCCGAGCGCCACGACATCACGCTCACGCTGTTCCACGGCCGCGGCGGTGCGCTCGGACGCGGGGGCGGCCCGGCGAACCGCGCCGTGCTCGCCCAGCCCCCGGGCTCGGTCGACGGCCGGTTCAAGCTCACGGAGCAGGGCGAGGTCATCCTCGCGCGCTACGGCGACCCGACCATCGCGTCGCGCCACATCGAGCAGGTCGCGGCGGCGACCCTGCTCGCGTCGGCGCCGTCGACCGAGAAGCGCAACGCCGAGGCGACCGAGCGGTACCGCGACCTGGCGGCCGCGCTCGACGAGTCGTCGCGCCGACGGTTCCACGAGCTCGTGCGCGCGGACGGCTTCCCGCAGTGGTTCTCCCAGGTGACGCCGCTCGAGGAGGTCGGCCTGCTGCCGATCGGATCGCGCCCGGCCCGCCGTGGGCTGTCCGTCTCCTCGCTCGACGACCTGCGCGCGATCCCGTGGGTGTTCTCGTGGTCGCAGGCGCGCATCAACCTCGCGGGCTGGTACGGGCTCGGGACGGCGCTGAAGGAGTTCGGCGACGTCGAGCTGCTGCGCGAGGCGCACCGCGAGTGGCCGCTCTTCGCGACGCTCCTCGACAACGTCGAGATGTCGCTCGCCAAGACGGACGAGCGCATCGCGGAGCGCTACCTCGCGCTGGGCGAGCGCGACGACCTCGCGCAGGCGATCCTCGACGAGCTGCGCCTCACGCGCGAGCAGGTCCTCGCGGTCACGGAGAACGCGTGGCCGCTCGCCGGCCGGCGCGTGCTGGGCCGTGCGGTCCAGCTCCGCAGCCCGTACGTCGACGCGCTCTCGCTGCTCCAGGTCCGCGCGCTGCGCGGTCTGCGCTCCGGCGCGGAGGGTCCGGCCAAGGACGAGCTCCAGCACCTCCTGCTGCTCACCGTGAACGGTGTCGCCGCCGGCCTGCAGAACACCGGCTGACGCCCCGAGCTCCCCGTCACGACGGCCGCCACGCCGACCCGGACACCGGGTCCCGTGGCGGCCGTCGCCGTCTGGACACCCGTCCAACTGTTGAATGAATCGTCAACGATCGCTCCGGGGAACGATATCGAAGCCTCCCTGAGTAAAGTCTTCGCCAGAGGCCTACCAGCCAGCGGCATCCGTGGGGTACGCTGGCGACGTCCGATCACGCCGGAGCCTTCTCGTCGCCCGACGACGTACGACAGCAGGCTTCGACCGATCGACAGCGTCGGGCAGGAGGCGCGTACTCGTCGGGGTGGGCGAGGCAGGGGCAGGACGAAGGGCGGGGCAGTGTTGGTGCAGGAGCTGGAGCGGAGCGACGTCGAGACGGGAACGGGCGGCATCCGGCTGCTCGAGGAGCCCGAGGCGAGCGTCGTGGACATGTGGGGCGAGATCGACGTCGCCCTCCGCAGCGAGGCGAGCGCCGCGCTCGCGAACGCGCTCGAACGGGACGTCCCCGTGGTGATCGACACGTCCAAGGTGACGTTCATGGACTCCACGGGCATCGCGTTCCTCGTGCAGTTCTACACGATCGGCTCCGAGGAGGGGCTGTCCGTGACGCTGCGCAACCCGCCGACGGTCGTCACCGACGTCCTCGAGATGCTCGGCGTCATCGACATCTTCGGCACCGAGCGCCACGAGGTCACCACGAGCTGACCCTCCGGTCGAGGTCCGACGGCGGGGCGGCCATCGGGCGCGCCCGCGCCGGTCAGCGCGCGTCCGCCGCGAGCGACGCCGCGCCCACGATGCCGGCCGCGTTGCGAAGCTGGGCCGGCACGATCGGGGCCCGCAGGTGCAGCAGCGGCAGGAAGTGCTCGTGCTTCTTGCTCACGCCCCCGCCCACGACGATGAGGTCGGGCGAGAACAGGTCCTCCACGACGCCGAAGTAGCGCTGCAGCCGCTCGGCCCACTGGGCCCAGTCCAGGTCCTCGCGGTCCCGGGCGGCGTCGGACGCGCGCGTCTCGGCGTCGTACCCGTCGATCTCGAGGTGCCCGAGCTCGGTGTTCGGGAGCAGGTGGCCGTCGACGACGATCGCGCTGCCGATCCCCGTGCCGAGCGTCGCGACGAGCACGACCCCGTCCGCCTCGCGTGCGGCGCCGTACCGGACCTCGCCGATCCCGGCGGCGTCGGCGTCGTTGACCGCGACGACGTGGCGCCCGGTCTCGCGCGCGACGAGCGCGGGCAGGTCGACGCCGGTCCACGACTGGTCGAGGTTGGCGATGAACCGCACGACGCCGTGCTGCAGCGGCGCGGGGAACGCGACGCCGATCGGCACGTCCGGCGGGAGGTCGTACTCGCCCACGAGCTCGGCGATCACCTCGGCGACGGCCTGGGGCGTCGACGGCTGCGGTGTCGGGATCCGGTGGCGCTCCTGCGCGAACTCGCCGGTCGCGAGGTCGACGGGGGCGCCCTTGATGCCGCTGCCGCCGACGTCGATGCCGAACGCGGTGCGAGGGCGGTCGGTCTGCGCCGGAGGTGCGGCGTGAGAGTCCTGGTGAGCGTTCATGGCAGTGTGAGGATCTCCGCTCCGTCGTCGGTCACCAGCAGCGTGTGCTCGAACTGCGCGGTCCGCGAGGCGTCCGCGGTGACTACCGTCCACCCGTCGTCCCACATCCGCCACTCGGACGTGCCGAGCGTGAGCATGGGCTCGATGGTGAAGACCATCCCGGGCTCGATGACGGTCGCGTGGTCGGGCGCGGCGTCGTAGTGCGGCACGACGAGGCCCGAGTGGAACGCCCGCCCGACGCCGTGCCCCGTGTACTCGCGCACGACCCCGTACCCGAACCGGGCGGCGTAGCGCTCGATGACGCGACCGACCACGTTGATCTGGCGGCCGGGGGCGACGGCCTTGATGCCGCGGGCGAGCGCCTCGCGCGTGCGCTCGACGAGCAGCGCCGACTCCTCGTCGACCTCGCCGACCGTGAAGGTGGCGTTGGTGTCGCCGTGCACGCCGCCGACGTACGCCGTGATGTCGACGTTGACGATGTCGCCCTCGACGAGCGCGGTCGAGTCGGGGATCCCGTGGCACACGACCTCGTTGAGCGACGTGCACAGCGACTTGGGGAACCCGCGGTAGCCCAGGGTCGAGGGGTACGCGCCGTGGTCGAGGAGGAACTCGTGCCCGACGCGGTCGAGCTCGTCCGTCGTCACCCCGGGCGCGACGTGCCGCCCGACCTCCACGAGCGCCTGCGCGGCGACCCGCGACGCGGCGCGGATCCGCTCGATCGTCTCCGTGTCGTTGACCTCGCTCCCGGTGAACGGCCGCGGGCCGGGCTGCCCGACGTACTCGGGACGCTCGATCGACGCCGGCACGGCGCGCAGCGGTCCGACGACACCGGGCACGAGCGGGCCGCGGCGTGCCGAGGGTGGGGGAGCGACGGCGTCGGGCGAGGTCGGGGACGGCGTGGGGCTCATGACGGCCAGTCTACGAACGTGCGGTGCCGTGGACGGCCTGGCGGGCCGAGATGGGGGAGGATCGGGTCATGAGCACCGGATCACGCTTCACCGACGACGGCGAGCCCGCGGCCGAGGACGAGTACTACTTCGACACCCGCACGGGCGAGGTGCACCGCGGCCCGAGCGGCTCGTGGTCGCACCGCATGGGCCCGTACCCGACCCGTGAGGCCGCGCAGAAGGCGCTGGAGACCGCGCGCGAGCGGTCCGACGCCTGGGACGAGGAAGACCGCCGCGAGCGCGGCGAGTGACCCACGCCCCTCCGCCCGGCCCGCGACGCGTCTGGTCGGGACGCCTCGGCCTGCTCCTCGCGGGGCTCGCCGTCGGCGCGCTGACGTTCCTCGTCGCGCTCCAGGTCCGGGCCGTGTCGGGTGGGGGCCCGACGACGGTCACCCCGTCCGGTGACGCCGTCGCCCCGGTCCCCGCACCGGAGGCGACGACCGCGTCCCCGGACCCCACGGTCACGGAGACCGGGCCGCCGCCCCCGCTCGCGGGCCTCACGGTCGCCGTCGACCCCGGGCACAACGGCGGCAACGGGGCGAACCCGCTCACGGTCAACGCGCCCGTCCCCGACGGGCGGGGCGACACCAAGGCGTGCAACACCGTGGGCGCGTCGACGGACGCGGGCTACCCCGAGCACGCGTTCACGTGGGACGTCAGCAGCCGCCTCGCGGAGGGGCTCACCGAGCTCGGAGCCGTCGTCGTGCTCACGCGCCCCGACGACGCGGGCGTGGGTCCGTGCGTCGACGCGCGGGGCCGCTTTCCCCAGGAGAACGACGCCGACGTCCTCGTGTCCATCCACGCCAACGGCACGGAGGACCGGAGCGCGCACGGGTTCTTCGCGATCGTCTCCGACCCGCCCGTCGTCGAGGCCCAGGGGGAGCCCAGCGTCGCGCTCGCCCACGACCTCGTGGCGGCGTTGACCGCGGCCGGGTTCGCGCCGTCGTCCTCGGTCGGCGCAGGCGACGGCCCGATCCAGCGGCGCGCCGACCTCGCGACGCTCAACCACGCCGAGCGCCCCGCGGTCATGCTCGAGCTGGGGGAGATGCGCAACCCCGACGAGGCAGCGGTCATGGAGTCCGAGGAGGGCCGTCAGCGCTACGCCGACGCCCTCGCCGCGGGGCTCACGGCCTGGGTGGCCGACGGCGGCGCGGACGCCGGCTGAGCGTCGCGCCCCGGCAGCCCGGGAGGTCAGCGCGCGAAGCTGTGCGCGTCGTCGGGGAAGGTCCCGCCGCGCACGTCCGCGGCGTAGTCCGCCGCCGCCTGGCCGAGCGCCGCGCCGATCTCGGCGTACCGCTTGGCGAAGCGCGGCGACCAGTCCGTCATGCCGGCCATGTCCGTCCAGACGAGCACCTGGCCGTCGCACGCGGCGCCCGCGCCGATGCCGATCGTGGGGATGCGCAGGATCTCGGTGATCCGCGCGGCGACCTCGACCGGCACCATCTCGAGCACGACGGCGACGGCGCCCGCCTCGGCCACCGCGAGGGCGTCCTCGCTGAGGCGCTCCGCCGCGTCGTCGCCCCGGCCCTGGACGCGCGGCCCGCCGAGCGCGTTCTCCGACTGCGGCGTGAAGCCGAGGTGGCCCACGACGGGGATGCCGGCGTCGGTCAGCGCGCGGATCTGCGCGGCGATGCGACGCCCGCCCTCGAGCTTGACCGCGTTCACGCCGGTCTCCTTGAGGAACCGCACGCCCGTCGCGAGCGCCTGCTCCGCGCTCGCCTCGTACGACCCGAAGGGCAGGTCGACGACCGTGAACGCGCGGCGCGCGGCGCGCGCGACGGCGCGGGCCGGGGGGATCAGGTCGTCGACCGTGACGGGGAGCGTCGTCGCGTGCCCGTGCATCGTGTTGCCGATCGAGTCGCCGACCAGCAGCATGTCGATCCCGGCGTCGTCGAAGATGCGCGCGGTCACCGCGTCGTACGCCGTGAGCATCGTGATCTTCTCGCCGCGCGCCTTCGCCTCGGCGAGGTGGTGCACGCGGACGCGGCGCGGTCCCGTGCCCCCGGTCGTGGCGGGCTCGGGGGCGGTGTGAGCAGACATGACGGCCTTTCCTGGGTGCGGGGTACGGGTCGGACGGCGCGCGGGGTGACCGGCGCCGTCAGTCGAGCGGCTCGCGCCAGCGGTTGGTGATGGGCAGGCGACGGTCGCGGCCGAACGCGAGGGCGGTGACCTTGGGGCCCGGCGGGTACTGGCGACGCTTCCACTCGGCGCGGTCGACGAGCGTGACGACCTTGTCGACGACCTCGGGGTCGAACCCGCGCGCGAGCAGCTCGGCGCGGCCCTCGGCGTGCTCGATGTACGCGTCGAGCACCTCGTCGAGGAGGTCGTAGGGCGGCAGCGAGTCCTGGTCGGTCTGGCCGGGGCGCAGCTCGGCGGACGGCGGCTTGGTGATGGACGACTCGGGGATCGGCGGGATCTCGCCCCGGTCGACCGCCTGGTTGTTGCGCCAGCGCGCGAGCTGCCACACGCGCGACTTGTCGACGTCCTTGAGGGGGGCGAAGCCGCCGATGCTGCCGGCGTCGTAGATCGTCGCGTACCCGGTCGCGAGCTCGGACTTGTTGCCCGGCGCGATGACGAGGTGGCCCTCGCGGTTGGAGATCGCCATGAGGATCACGCCGCGCACCCGCGCCTGGAGGTTCTCCTCCGCGACGCCCTCGAGCGCGAGCTCGCCCTGGAACGCCTCGACCATCGGCGCGATGGGCTGGACGCGGTAGTCGGCGCCGAGCCGCTTGGCGAGGTCCGCGGCGTCGTCCTTGCTGTGGTCGGACGAGTACTGCGACGGCATCGAGACGCCCACGACGTTCTCGCCGCCGATCGCGTCGGCGGCGATCGCCGCGGTGAGGGCGGAGTCGATCCCGCCCGAGACGCCGAGGAGGACGGAGCGGAAGCCGTTCTTGCGGACGTAGCCGGCCAGGCCGGTGACGCAGGCCCGGTACACCTCCTCGTCGGG
>JAQSXO010000549.1 GCA_029256625.1 Cellulosimicrobium sp.
CATCTACGCCCTCGCGTCGGCGCTCGACGACTGCATGGACTTCATGGAGGAGGCGGCCGACCTCATCGTCCTCTACAAGGTGGACGAGCTCCCGGCCCGTGTGTCCGAGCAGGTCCAGGTGCTCCAGCGGGCGTCGGAGCTCACGGCCGAGGCGATGCCGCGCCTGCGCTCCATGGACGACCTCCCCGAGTACTGGGTCGAGGTCAACCGCCTGGAGAACCAGGCGGACAAGGTGCACCGCAAGCTGCTCGCCGAGCTCTTCGACGACGTGTCCGACCCGGTCCTCCTCATGAAGCTCAAGGAGATCGTCGAGGTCCTCGAGCAGGCGGCCGACGCCTTCGAGAAGGTCGCGAACACGAGACCATCGCCCTCAAGGAGTCCTGAGCCCCGTGGAGGCAGTGCTCGTCGTCGTCGTCGTGGCGTTCGCCCTGGCGTTCGACTACACCAACGGGTTCCACGACGCCGCGAACGCCATCGCGACCTCGGTCTCGACCCGGGCCCTCACGCCCCGCGCGGCGCTCCTCATGGCCGCGGTGTTCAACCTCATCGGCGCCCTGCTCGGCACGGCCGTCGCGCAGACGATCGCCGAGGACATCGTCGCGGTCAACGACGTCCCACCCCATCAGGGCCTCGTGATCGTGCTGTGCGGTCTCGTCGGCGCGATCACGTGGAACCTCATCACGTGGTGGCTGGGGCTGCCGTCGTCGTCGACGCACGCGATCATCGGCGGCCTCGCGGGCGTCGGGATCGCGTCGGGGATCACGGTCCACTGGGACGCGATCCTCGACAAGGTCGTGCTCCCCATGATCTTCTCGCCGCTCATCGGCTTCGGTCTCGCGTTCGCGCTCATGGTGCTGCTGCTGTGGGTGTTCCGGAACGCGGCGCCCGCCCGGGCGTTCCGCCGCTTCCGCATCGCGCAGACGGCGTCGGCGGCGGCGATGGCCCTGGGCCACGGCCTCCAGGACGCGCAGAAGACGATGGGCGTGATCGTGCTCGCGCTCGTCGCGGGCGGGTTCCAGGACGACAACACGATCCCGCTGTGGGTCAAGCTCTCCGCGGCGACCGCGATCTCCCTCGGCACGTACGCCGGCGGGTGGCGCATCATGCGCACGCTGGGCCGCAAGATCATCGAGCTCGACCCGGCGCGCGGCTTCGTCGCCGAGTCGGTCTCCGCGGTCGTGCTGTACGCGAACGCGTTCATCTTCCACGCGCCGGTGTCGACGACGCACACGATCACCTCCGCGATCATGGGCGTCGGTGCGACCAAGCGGCTGTCCGCGGTCCGCTGGGGCGTCGCGAAGAACATCGGCGTCGCGTGGGTCCTGACCATCCCGGCGGCCGCGCTGGTCGCCGCCGTCGTCTACTGGATCCTCAGCCCGATCCTGCTCTGACGCTCGCGCGTCAGTGCAGCGGCGGGGCGACCTTCTCCGCCGCGACGACGCGCGGGCCCTTGGGCGTCCGGGCCACGTGGGCGACGATCATCTCGCCCGGCTCGAGGAACGGGTCGTGCGTCGGCAGGGCGTTCGCGACGGGTCGCCGCGAGTGCTGGCCGAGCACGTCGAGGACGGTGGGCAGGACGGGCCGGTGCGTGCACAGCACCGACGACCGCTCGGCCTCGAGGAGCTCGCGGACCGTCCGGGCGACACGGGACGGCGAGCGCTCGTGCTGCGCCTCCGTGAGGTGGTCGATGCTCACGGTCTCCAGGCCCGACGCGCCGGCGTAGGGCGCGATCGTCTGGGCGCACCGGTCCCAGCGGCTCGTCACGACCGTCTCGACCCCGTACGCGGCGAGCACCGGCACGAGCGCGACGGCCTGGGCGTGACCGGCCGGCGTGAGCGGGCGGTCCTGCTCGTCGCCGTGCCAGGCCGATCGCGCGACGGCCTTGCCGTGCCGTGCGATGACGACGACGTGCGTCGCGAGCCGTCCCTCCTCGCGCTCGCGCACGAGCGCCTCGAGCGGGGCGCGGTCGGCCTGGCGCGTGAGCCGGTGCGCGGCGTCGTCGGCCGACAACCACGCGGCGCGGTCGATCTCCTGCGGCGACACGGGCGGGACGGGGGCGCGCGCGGCGAGCGCGCCGGCGTCGGCCTTCTGCGACGCCCGGCGCGCCGCCCAGTAGTGCACGCGCTTCACGCGGCCCTCGGGCGTGAGGTACTGCAGGCCCGGCAGCGGGACGCCGAGCACGACCGGCTTGCCCGTCTCCTCGGCGACCTCGCGCGCGGCCGCGGCCTGGAAGGTCTCACCGGGGTCGAGCTTGCCCTTGGGCCACGACCAGTCGTCGTAGCGGGGCCGGTGGACGAGGCGGACCTGGAGGTCGTCGTCGCGCACGCGCCACACGAGAGCACCGGCCGACTCGATGACCGGGGCGTGCGAGACGTGCGTCGGGCCGAGGGCGTCCACGAGGGGCAGCCCGCTGCGCAGGGCGGGGGAGGGCACACCCATCCGCTACCGCCTCCCGACGAGCCGGCGGCGCTGTCGCTGCACGAGGCTCGCCTGGAGGTCGACGAGGGGCGTGCCGTCGGGGCCCGACTCGGGCCGGTGCCACGTGCCGTCGGCGTCGAGGTGCCAGGACGCGGTGCGCTCGGACATCGACACGTCGAGCAGGTCGAGCAGCTCGATGACCTGGTCGGGGTC
>JAQSXO010000063.1 GCA_029256625.1 Cellulosimicrobium sp.
GTGCGGATCGACCCGGAGCGCGCCGTCGTGCACGTCGACGGGATGCGGCTGCAGCTCGACTCCTCGCGCGTGACGCTCGCGCTGAACAAGCCGCGCGGCGTCGTGTCGACGATGCACGACCCCGACGGGCGCCCCTCGATCGCCGAGCTCGTCGCCGACCGCCCCGAACGGCTGTTCCACGTGGGGCGCCTGGACGCCGACAGCGAGGGCCTGCTCCTGCTGACCAACGACGGCGAGCTCGCGAACCACCTCGCGCACCCGTCGCACGAGGTCCCCAAGACCTACCTCGTCACGGTGCGCGGCAAGGTGCCGGGCAACGTCGCCAACAAGTTCCTGCACGGCCTCGAGCTCGAGGACGGCCTCGTGCGCGCCGACGCCTACCGCGTGGTCGACCAGGTCGCGGACCAGACGATGATCGAGGTCGTGCTGCACTCGGGGCGCAACCGCGTCGTGCGCCGCATGTTCGAGGAGGTCGGATTCCCCGTGACGCGCCTCGTGCGCACGCGCATCGGCCCCATCGCCCTCGGCAACCTGCGCCCGGGGACGACGCGCGTCCTCGGCCGCACGGAGCTCGGCTCCCTCATGGCGGGCGTCGGGCTCTAGGAGCCCGGTCGCCCGGTCCGCACCACCATCCCGACGGACCGCCGTGAGGCGGGCCGTCCCGCACGAAGGAGCACCACCCATGCCGGTCCGGGCGATCCGGGGCGCTACCCAGCTCGACGTCGACGAGCGTGAGCACCTGTTCGAGCGGACGCGCGAGCTCGTCCAGGAGGTTCTCGACGCGAACGCCGTCGACACCGACGCGCTCATCTCGATCCTCTTCACGTGCACGCCCGACCTCGTCGCCGACTTCCCGGCCGCCGCGGCGCGCGAGCTGGGCCTCGGCGACGTGCCGCTCATGTGCGCGACGGAGATCGCGGTGCCGGGGGCGCTGCCGCGCGTCGTGCGGCTCATGGCGCACGCCGAGCTCGACGTCGAGCGGTCCGCCGTCCGGCACGT
Source organism: Cellulosimicrobium sp. (assembly GCA_029256625.1). Lineage (GTDB taxonomy): Bacteria > Actinomycetota > Actinomycetes > Actinomycetales > Cellulomonadaceae > Cellulosimicrobium. Next base: position 1,000 of record JAQSXO010000063.1, read on the forward strand.
GTACCTGCACGGGGCCACGTCGTTGCGCAAGGACCTGGCCCAGTGAGCGCGGGGGAGACGGGCGCGACGCCAACAGGCGCCCTGACGATCGCGATCGACGGACCCTCGGGGTCCGGCAAGTCGAGCGTGTCCAAGGGCGTGGCCCGCCGGCTCGGGCTCGCGTACCTCGACACGGGCGCCATGTACCGGGCGGCGACATGGTGGTGCCTGCACCGCGGCGAGGACCTCGCCGACCAGGCCGCCGTCGCGCACGCGGTGCGCGTCATGCCGCTGGTCATGGGCCTGGACCCGTCCGGCCCGACCGTCCACGTGGACGGCACGGACGTCGGCGAGGCGATCCGCTCGACCGAGATCTCCACGGCCGTGAGCGCCGTCGCGACCAACCTCGACGTGCGCGCGGAGCTGCGCCGCCTCCAGCGCGCGGTGATCGAGGCCGAGCGCACGCCCGAGGGCTTCGCGGGCGGGCGGGGCGTGGTCGCGGAGGGCCGGGACATCACGACGGTCGTCGCGCCCGACGCGGACGCGCGGGTGCTGCTCACGGCGAGCGAGGAGGCGCGCCTGGCGCGGCGCTCGCTCGACGTGCACGGCACGGCGGACGCGGCCGCGGTCGAGGCGACGAAGGACCAGGTGCTGCGGCGTGACCGCGACGACGCGACGGTCTCGCAGTTCCACGTCGCGGCGGACGGCGTCGTGACGGTCGACTCGTCGGACCTCGACCTCCAGCAGACGGTCGACGCGGTGCTCGCCGTCGTCGAGCAGGTCACCGGGCGGGTGGTCGGTCCGCGCCAGGGCCCGTGAGCCCGACGGCGGGCCCCGCGGGCGGACGGGCGCCGTCGCCCGCCGGCCCGGCGTGGTCCCGGTGGGTCGGCCGCTTCCTCGCGCGCGTCGTCTGGTCGACGCAGGTCCTCGGCGCGGAGAACGTGCCGACCGAGGGCCCCGTGGTGCTCGCGGCGAACCACACGGGCGTGGTCGACGGGCCGATCGTGCTCGGGGTGGCGCCCCGCCCGCTGCACGTCCTCGTCAAGGAGGAGATGTTCGTCGGGCCGGTCGGGTGGGTCCTGCGCGCCGCCGGGCAGATCCCCGTGGACCGCAGCGGTGGTCGCCGCGCGCTGGCGACCGGGTTGGGCGTGCTGCGTCGCGACGGCGCGGTCGGCGTGTTCCCGGAGGGCAACCGCGGGCGCGGCGACGCGACGTCGGCGCGCGCGGGCGTCGCGTGGCTCGCGCTCAACGGCAGGGCCCGCGTCGTGCCGGTGGCCGTGCTCGGCACGCGTCGCACGGGCGAGGGCGTGAACCGGCTCCCGGGCCTCCGCCGGCGCCTCGTCGTCCGGTTCGGCGAGCCGTTCGCGGTCGAGCGGGCGCCGGGCGTGAGCGGCAAGCAGGCGCTCGAGGACGCGAACGAGCGCATCCGCACGGCCCTCGCGGACCTCGTCGCGGACACCGTCGCCGCGACAGGTGTGGCCCTGCCCACGGACGACCCGAACCGGGAGCGGCGGGCGACGCCGTGACCGCGTCGCCGGAGGGGCGCCTCGACGGGCCGGCGGGACCCACGACGACGCACGTCGTGGGCGACCGCCCGGGCACGGGCATCCTCGTCGGCCTCGCGTCGGCGCTCGCGTTCGGCGCGAGCGGCCCGTTCGTCAAGCCGTTGCTCGAGGCCGGGTGGACCCCCGGTGCCGCCGTCTTCGCGCGCGCCCTGTGCTCGGCGCTCGTCCTCGCCCCGGTCGCGGCGGTGGCCCTGCGGGGCAGCCACCGGATGCTGCGCGAGGAGTGGCGCCTGGTCCTGGGCTTCGGCCTCGTCGCGGTCGCCGGGACGCAGCTGTGCTACTTCGCGGCCGTGGCGCGCATGCCCGTGGGCATCGCGCTGCTGGTCGAGTACCTCGCACCCGTGCTGCTCGTGGGCCTCGCATGGCTGCGCACGCGGCACGTCCCGCCGCGGCTCACGCTCGCGGGCTGCCTCGTAGCGGTCGCCGGGCTCGTGCTCGTCGTGGACCCCGCCGGGGCACGCCCCGACATGGTCGGCCTCCTCTTCGCGCTCGGCGCGGCCGTGGGGCTGGGGGCGTACTTCGTGCTGTCCGCGCGCCCGACCCGCCTGCCGCCCGTCGCGCTCGCGGCGTCCGGGCTGGGCGTCGGGGCGCTCGCCCTCGGCGCGGCCGGCCTCGTGGGCGTCCTGCCGTTCGCCGCGCCGTTCGTCGACGTCACGCTGCTCGGCTCCTCCGCGCCCTGGTACGTGCCGCTCGCGGTCGTCGTGCTCGTGGCGACGGCGTTCGCGTACGTCTCCGGCGTGGCCGCGACCGTGCGCATGGGCGAGCGGCTCGCGTCGTTCGTCGGGCTGTCCGAGGTGCTGTTCGCCGTCGTCATCGCGTGGCTCCTCCTCGGCGAGGTGCCGACCCTCGTGCAGGCCGCGGGCGGCGTGCTCGTCGTGGCGGGCGTGGTGCTCGTGCGCCTCGCGGGGTCGCCCGCCGCGCGGTAGGTTCGCGCGTATCCGGCCGGCACGGGTAGGTGGAGGGGGGAGCGGATGACCGACGCTCCGGGCAAGCCCACGACCGTCGACGAGTACCTCGCGACGCTCGCCCCGGACGCGCGCGAGGTCGTCGCGCACCTGCGCGCCGTCGTGCACGACACGGTGCCGGGTCTCGACGAGCGCATCAGCTACGGGATCCCCACGTTCACGCGCGACGGGCGGTACGTCGTCTACCTCGCGGGGTGGGCGCACCACGTGTCGCTGTACCCCGTCCCGGAGGTCGACGACGAGCTCGCGCGCCGGATCGCGCGCTACCAGGACGGCAAGGGCACGCTGAGGTTCCCGCTCGCCGAGCCCGTGCCCGACGACGTCGTGCGGGCCGTCGTCGAGCGCCTGGCCGCGCGGCGGGACGGCGCCGCGGGCTGAGCCGGGCCGCTCGGCGAGCACCCGCGCGCCGCGCCGGGACGGCCGGTTCGGCGCCTGGCCCGCGGCCTGGGAGAATGGATGCCATGACCACACCCGACCCCGCCCAGCCCGGCACGCCCGGACAGATCGACGACGCCGGGCAGGCCGAGGAGCCCCTGGCGCCCGCGGACCTCGCGGACTCGGCGGACGACGCGGCGCGCGAGCGCGCGCTGCGCGTCGGCCTCGAGGACTACGAGCTCGAGGACACCGACCTCGTCCTCCTCGACGCCGACGGCGAGGTGATCGAGGGCTACGAGCCCGAGGCGCCCCTGCCCGTGCTCGCCGTGGTCGGCCGCCCGAACGTCGGCAAGTCGACGCTCGTCAACCGCATCATCGGTCGTCGCGAGGCCGTCGTCGAGGACAAGCCGGGCGTCACCCGCGACCGCGTCAGCTATCCCGCGGAGTGGGCCGGGCGCCGGTTCACGCTCGTGGACACCGGCGGCTGGGAGGTCGACGTCGCGGGCATCGAGTCGAAGGTCGCCGAGCAGGCGGAGGTCGCGATCTCCCTCGCGGACGCCGTGCTGTTCGTCGTCGACGCGACCGTCGGCGCCACGGCGACGGACGAGCGCGTCGTGCGCCTCCTGCGCGAGTCCGGGAAGCCGGTCGTGCTGTGCGCCAACAAGGTCGACGGGCAGTCGGGCGAGGCGGACGCGGCGTACCTGTGGAGCCTCGGGCTCGGCGAGCCGTACCCGGTGTCCGCGCTGCACGGCCGGGGGACCGGCGACCTGCTCGACGCCGCCATGGCGGCCCTGCCGACCGAGTCCGCGCACGGGGAGGTGCGGCCCACGGGCCCGCGTCGCGTCGCGCTCATCGGGCGGCCGAACGTCGGCAAGTCGTCGCTGCTCAACAAGATCGCCGGCGCCGACCGCGTCGTCGTGGACGAGACCGCCGGCACCACGCGCGACCCCGTCGACGAGCTCGTGACGATCAAGGACGTGCCCTACGTCCTCGTCGACACCGCAGGTATCCGCCGCCGCGTGCACCAGACCAAGGGCGCCGACTTCTACGCCTCGCTGCGCACGCAGGCCGCGATCGAGAAGGCGGAGCTCGCGGTCGTGCTCGTCGACGCGTCGGTCCCGCTCACCGAGCAGGACACGCGCGTCATCTCGCAGGTCGTCGACGCGGGCCGCGCCCTCGTCATCGCCTACAACAAGTGGGACCTCATGGACGAGGACCGCCGCCCGTTCCTCGAGCGCGAGATCGAGAAGGACCTGGTCCAGGTGCAGTGGGCGCCGCGCGTCAACGTCTCCGCGCGCACCGGCTGGCACACCGACCGGCTCGTGCCCGCGATCCAGCGCTCGCTCGAGTCGTGGGACACGCGCATCCCGACCGGGCGCCTCAACGCGTTCCTCGGCGAGCTCGTCGCCGCCCACCCGCACCCGCTGCGCGGCGGCAAGCAGCCGCGCATCCTCTTCGCGACCCAGGCGTCCACGCGGCCGCCGCGGTTCGTGATCTTCGCGACCGGCTTCCTCGAGGCCGGGTACCGCCGGTTCATCGAGCGCCGCCTGCGCGAGACGTTCGGGTTCGAGGGCACGCCCATCGAGATCAGCGTGCGCGTGCGGGAGAAGCGCAAGCGGTGAGCGACGGCGCGGCGCACGTCCCCGCGGGGGTCACCCGGCGGGGACGTGTGCTGCGCCTCGGCGTCGCGCGCGACACCGCCGCGACGCGCCACCTCGTGACGTTCCTCGTCGTGACCGTCGCGACCGTGCTCGTCACGCGCTTCCTCCTCGCCGCGTCGGGGTACCCGCAGGTGGGCGGGGGAGACCTGCACGTCGCGCACGTGCTCTGGGGCGGCCTCGGGATGGCGCTCGGGGTCGTCGTCCTGCTGTCGTTCGTCGGCCCCGTGCTGCGCTCGCTCGGGGCGGTGCTCGGCGGCGTGGGGTTCGGGCTGTTCGTCGACGAGATCGGCAAGTTCGTCACCGCGGACAACGACTACTTCTACCAGCCGACGGCGGCGCTCATCTACGCGACGGTCGTGGTCCTCGTGCTCGTGGTCGAGGCGCTGCACGGGCGGCGCCGCCACCACCCGGCCGAGTACCTCGCGGTCGCGACGGACCGCGCGGTCGCCGGCGTCGCGGGCGGCTTCACCGACGACGCGCGCGAGGAGGCCCGGGCCCTCGTCGCGCTCGGGCGGGGCGAGCCCGGGGCGGACGAGGTCGCGGCGCTCGTCGAGGCGGTGCCGCGCGACGACGTCGACCTCCCGGACCCGGTCCGCGCCCTCGTGCGCCGCGCGTCGTCGTGGTTCGCGGCGGCGCTCGAGCGGCGCTGGGCGGCGGTCGTCGTCGTGGTCCTTGTGGTGGGGACCGCGCTCGGGTCGCTGCTCGCGGGCGTCCGCGTGCTCACCGGGGACGTCGACGTGCCGGCGTGGGTCGGCGGCGGGATCGTCCTCGGGGTGGCGGGGACGATCGCGTGCGTCGTCGCGGGCGTGGTCGTGGCGCGAGGCGGGCGGCCGGGCGCACGGCGCGCGGGCGCCGTCTGGGTCCGGCGCGGCGTGCTCGTCTCCCTGCTCCTCACCCAGCTCCTCGTGTTCCGCGCGCTGCAGTGGGTCGGCGTCGCCGGGCTGGCGGTCGACCTGCTCGTGCTGGCCGCGCTCGGTGCCGCCCTCGGCGGGGACGACGAGCGCCGTCGGGTGCCGCGGCACCGGCCGAAGCCCGGCGTGCAGGTCACGCGGCCACGGTGACCGGACGTAGGAGGCTCGCGAGCCGGCGGACCTCGTCGAGCGTCCGCGCGGCAGCCCGGGCGAGGGTGCCGTCGTCCTGGATCCGGCCGTCGTCGCCGAGCCAGCGGCGCAGGTGCACGGTGACGGCGCTCGCGACCGGGACCATGCCGAGCGCGACGACGACCGGGGTGATCGACTCGACCGCCCGCATCCCGCCCGACGCCATCCCGTAGGAGACGAAGCCCACCGGCTTGTCGCGCCACTCGTCCGCGAGGTAGTCCAGGGCGTTCTTCAGCGGGGCGGTGTACCCGCGGTTGTACTCCGGCATGACGAGGACGACGGCGTCCGCCGCGTCGACGCGCGCGCTCCACGCGAGCGTGTGGGCGTGCACGTAGCCGCCGGAGTGCGCGTCGACGGGCTCGTCGAGGAACGGCAGGGCGATGTCGGCGAGGTCCGCGACGTCGACCTCGAGGTCGGGGTCGGCGGGCACCTGGGCGAGGAACCAGTCGGCCACGGCGGGACCGACGCGCGTCGGGCGGGTGCTGGCGACGACGACGAGCAGCTTCACGAGGGATCTCCTGAGGGGGTCGGGAAGGGGTCGGGGCGGTCCGCGGGTTGCGGCGCCGGGACGGTGAACAGTGCGAGGAAGGGCTGGACCAGCGGCCCGACGGCCAGCGCGTAGACCACGGTGCCCACGCCGACCGTGCCGCCGAGCGCGAGACCGACGCCGAGGACGGCGAGCTCGATCGCGAGGCGCGACCAGCGCAGGGGCCAGCCGCGCGCCGCGAGCCCGGTCATGAGCCCGTCGCGTGGGCCGGGGCCGTAGCCCGCCCCGATGTAGAGGCCCGTGGCCGCGGCGTTGACGACGACGCCCGCGACGAGGAGGACGACGCGCCACGGGAGCGGCTCCACGGTCGGTAGAACCATGAGCGTGAGGTCGACGAACACGCCGACGAGCACCACGTTGGCGACCGTGCCGAGGCCCGGCCGCTGACGCAGGGGGATCCAGAGCGCGAGCACGACGACGCTCGCGAGGATCACGACGACGCCGAGCGGCAGTCCGCTCGCGCGGGCGACGCCCTGGTGGAGCACGTCCCAGGGGAACAGCCCGAGGCCCGCGCGGACCAGCAGCGCGATGCTCGCGCCGAAGAGCGCGAGGCCCAGCACGAGCTGAGCGAGGCGACGAGTCGTTGACATGTCATCGATGCAACCACAGCACTCGATGACATGTCAACGAGTGTGGGATGCTGAGCCCATGACCGACGCCGAGCCCCGCTGGCTCTCACCCGAGGAAGAGCGCGCGTGGCGCGCCTACCGCCGCATGCAGACCGTGCTGCCCGTCGCGCTCGCGCGCGACCTGGCGCAGGACTCCGGGCTGTCCGACCCGGACTACGACGTGCTGTCGACCTTGTCGGAGCAGGCCGGGCACCGGTGGCAGCTCCGCGAGCTCGCCGCCCGCATGCTCTGGTCCAGGAGCCGGCTCTCGCACCACCTCGCACGCATGGAGGCGCGCGGGCTCGTCGCCCGCGAGCCGGACCCCGACGACGGCCGGAACGCCGTCGTCGTGCTCACCGACCACGGCTTCGCGACGCTCCGGGCCGCGGCGCCCGCGCACGTCGAGTCCGTGCGCCGCCACCTCGTCGACCTCGCCACGCCCGCCGAGCTCGCGGCGCTCACGGCCCTCGCCGAGCGCGTCGTCGCGGAGGTGGGTGATCTCTCGTAGACGAGGCGCCCGGGGTGGTCGAGCCAGCGTGGACGGCAGAGGTCGGGCTGGGACGAGATGCGGGCGAGGGCCCGTGCGTTCCCCAGGTCATCGAGCGAGGAGAGAGCACGTGGTGGAGATCGTGATCGGGGTCCGCGACTGGCAGTGCATCGACGGGACCCTGGACAACACCGGCGCCACCGAACGCGTCGGCGGCGACGAGGAGCTGGCGGCCGCCGCCGGACGGCTGCGTGAGGTGGGATGGGCTGTCGCTGCGGCACATCCGGCGGTCGGCCTCGGGTGGGGCGGCTGGCCACCGACGACCGAGACTCTCGCCATCCGCATGAGCCGGGCCGACTGGCAGATGGTCGCCGCCGAGCTGCGGCGCTGGGCAGACGTCGCCGACGGGATCGACGAAGACGGGATGAGAGAAGAGGCGGCCACGCAACGTCGTCTCGCGAACCTCGTCAGTACGTGCCTCGACGAGGAGCGGCCCCACGACTCGTGAGCCTCGTGCTCCGTCGGACGAGCCATCCCGCCGTACCGCAGCGAGGTGCTGGTGGCGCGACCTCGGTCTGGTCACCCCGGCGTCTCCTCGGCGTCGAGGTGAGAGCGGCGTCGTCGGCGACCGTAGCGCCTCGGGGCAGCAGCCCTGTCTCGGTCGGTGCGTCACCCGAGGCAACGGCTCGCCGACGCACGGACGACGGCGGCCGGCCCGCGCGAGGGGCCGACCGCCGTCGGGCAGGGAGGACGCCTGCTCAGCCCAGCGGGCCGTAGAGCGCCGGGGAGGTCCGTGCGTGCGTGGCCTGCTCGAGCGCGAACGCGAGGCCGAGCAGCGGGCCCTCCGCGAAGTCGCGGCCCAGGAGCTCGAGGTTGACGCCGCCGCCCGTGAGGGTCGCGTCGGCTGCGGTCGCCTGCCCGATCGGCACCGTCACGGCGGGGAGGCCCGTGTTCGGGCTGAGCCGCAGGTTGGTGCCGATGGTCCCGTACGGGTTCGCGCTGGGGTAGACGAGCGCGTCGAGGTCGGCGTCGTCGAGCATCGCGGTCACGAGCTGCTTGCCCTCGGCGAGCACCTTCGTGTGCGTGCCCGCGGGACCGGCCCACGCCTGGTACGTCTCGGGGGTGACGGCGTCGCGCGACACGTAGGTGCCGCGCCGCGACGGGACGTACCGCCCGGACTCGACGATGCCGGCCAGGGAGCGGGCCTCGACGTCGGGCGAGAGGTGGTTCGCGACGTACTCGTCCAGGTCGTGCTTGAACTCGTTCGTCGAGCCCGACCCCTCGTTGAGCACGCTCGCGAAACCGTTCGGGAGGACCGGCGACCAGGTCGTGGGCGGCGTCACCTCGACGACGGTGGCGCCGAGCGACTCCAGCGCGGCCCGCGTCTGCGCCCAGAGGCGCAGGGTCGTGGCGTTGCTCCCCAGCATGGACGGCACGTACCCGATGCGGGCCCCGTCGAGCGCGTCCGCGTCCAGGTACTGCGTGTACGAGTCGGGGACCGCCCCCGCCTGGCGCGACGTCACGGGGTCGGCGGGATCGACGCCCACGACCGCGTCGAGCGCGACGGCCGCGTCCAGGACGGTGCGCGCCATGGGGCCGCCCGTGTCCTGGCTCAGCGCGAGCGGGATGATGCCGTCGCGGCTCGCAAGCCCGACCGTCGGCCGCACACCCACGAGCTGGTTGTACGACGACGGCACCCGGATCGAGCCGCCCGTGTCCGTGCCGAAACCGAGCCCTGCGAGGTTGGCGGCGATCGCCGCGCCCGTGCCGCCGCTCGACCCGCCGGCCGTGCGGCTCGTGACGTACGGGCTCGCGACGAGCGTGCTCGTCCCCGCGTCCTGGTACGAGGAGAACTCGGACACGAAGCCGAACGCGAACTCGTCGAGGCTCGCCTTGGCCAGGACCACGGCCCCGTCGGCGCGCAGCCCGTCGACCATCGTCGCGTCGGTCGTGGTCCGGTTGCCGTCCCAGCAGCCGCAGCCGCCCGTGGTCGGCATGTCCTTCGTGTCGTAGTTGTCCTTGAGCGCGACCGGCACGCCGAGCAGCAGGCTCGTCATGCCGTCCGCGGCCCGTGCCGCGTCCGCGCGCGCCGCGGCCTCGAGCGCGACGTCGCTCGTCGTGATGATCGAGTGCAGGGGTCGCCCACCCGCGCCCGTGTCGACGAGCGTCGTGTCGTAGGCCGCGATGCGGTCCAGGTACTCCTGCGTGATCTCGACGGACGTCGTGACGCCCGCGTTCATCGCCGCCTGCATGTCGAGCACCGACGCCTCGACGAGCTCGAACGGGCCGTCGTCGTAGACCATGCGCTGGGAGACGGCGGCGAGGTCGGCGACCGTGATCGTGCCGTCGCCGTCCGTGTCGGCGGACGCGACGTCGTCCCACACCGCGTCCGCGGACGTGGCCCCGAGAGCCGCGGAGACGACCGTGAGGTCGTCGGTGGTCACCTGGTCGTCGCCCGTGAGGTCGAGCTCGGTCCAGTACGGCGCGAGGAACGGCGCGGAGGCGGGTGCGCCGGACGCGACGGGGGCCGTCGTGACGCCGAGGACGAGGCCGCCCACGGTGAGGGCGGCGAGCCCGCCCGCCGCGGCGCGGCGGTGGCTGTTGGTCACGGGCGACTCCTTCGGGACGGGGGACGCGACGGGTGCGGGACGGTGGCTGGTGGTCATCGCGACGTCACCGCCCGACGGCGCACGATCAGGACGACG
>JAQSXO010000064.1 GCA_029256625.1 Cellulosimicrobium sp.
GAGCACGGCCTCGCCGTGCGGTCCGGTCTCGCGCCCCGTCCAGCCGAGCGCGGCCTGCCAGAAGTCCGCCACGACGGCGGGGTCGGCGCAGTCGACGACCGCGCCGCTGAAGGTGAGTGTCATCCGGCCAGTGTGACGTGCGCCACCCACAGCGTCGCGTCGCCTCGAGAGGTGCGGCGTCAGGCCGCGTCGGGGTCAGGCTCGACCAGCCGCCCGACGAGCGCGGGCAGCCAGTCCGCCGCCTGCGCCCGGCCGACGGTGTCGTCGCCGGCGGGGCCGAGGAACGCGTCCCTCGCCGCGCACGTGTAGGCGCTGATGAGCACGCGCGTGGCCGCGGCGGCGTCGATCGCGAAGCGCATCCCGACGCTCGTGAGCACGCGCGTGAGGATGTCCGCGAGCTCCGCCCGGAACGACTCCTCCTGGTCGGCGAACCGTTCCGCGACCTGGGGATCGCGCAGCGCGAGCAGCTCGAGCTCGGCGTTCATGAGGCACCAGCGGCGCTCGTCGCGCGGGTCCGCCATCACGGCGGCGACGATCGTGGCGATCGCCTCGGGCGCGATCACGCCGTCGCGCACCGGGTCCTCCGGCAGGTGCTCGACGGCGGCCTCGAGGCTCCGCATGCGCATCCGGATCTCACGCTCGGTGAGCGCGAGGAAGAGCGACTCCTTGGTCTCGAAGTTCGAGTAGAAGGCGCCGCGCGTGAACCCCGCGGCCTCGCAGACGGCCTCGATCGAGGTGCCGTTGATGCCGTGCTCGGCGAACAGCCCGTAGGCGGCGTCGAGCAGCCGCTCGCGCGTGCGCTCGCGGCGCGGGGAGAGCGGGGCCTCGCTCTCGGCGGCGCGGTCGACTCGGGTCGGGTCGAGGTCGGTGGTCACGCCGCACATGCTCCCACTGTCGGACGGCGCCACCCGCACGGGCGGCCTTGCGATACACGAGTGTATCCGATACGGTCGCGCATCGGATACAGCGGCGTATCCTGAAATCCGTCTGCACTCTCCCCGGGAGGCCGCTCGTGTCCTCAGCGCTGTACTCGCTCGGCCGCTGGGCGGTCGGGGCGCGCCGGCTCGTCCTCGCCGCGTGGATCGGGATCCTCGTCCTCGCGGGCGCGCTCGCCGGCCTCGTCGGCCAGGGCCTCGACGACGAGGTGACCATCCCCGGCACCGAGTCCCAGGCGGCGCTCGACCGCCTCGCCGCGACGTTCCCCCAGGTCAGCGGAGCGTCCGCCCAGGTCATCGTGGTCGCGCCCGACGGCTCCACCATCGAGGACGACGCCGTCCGCGAACCCGTCGAGGACGCCGTCGCCGCGCTCGGGGACGTCGCCGGCGTCGCCGCCGTGACCTCGCCCTACGACGACACCATGACCGCGTCGATCAGCGACGACGAGGTCGCGACGCTCATGACCATCCAGCTCGACGAGGGCCAGAGCGAGGTCACCGACGCCACGAAGGACGCGCTGGGCGACGTCGTCGACGACCTGGCGGCGGCCCTGCCCGACGGTGCCCAGGCCGCGCTCGGGGGGCAGCTCTTCAGCACCGAGTTCCCGACGCTCACCGTCACCGAGGCCCTCGGCCTCCTCGTCGCGCTCGTCGTGCTCGTCCTGACCTTCGGCTCGTTCGTCGCCGCCGGGCTGCCGCTCCTCAACGCCGTGGTCGGCGTCGGCGTGAGCATGGGCCTGCTGTTCGCCGCGACCGCGGTCGCGCAGATCAACTCCACGACCCCGATGCTCGCCGTCATGCTCGGACTCGCCGTCGGCATCGACTACGCGCTGTTCATCGTGTCCCGGCACCGCGACGAGCTCGCGACCGGTCTCAGCGTCGAGGAGGCCGCCGCCCGTTCCGTCGCGACGGCGGGCTCCGCCGTGATCTTCGCCGGCCTCACCGTGATGATCGCGCTCGTGGGCCTCGGCGTCGCCGGCATCCCGTTCCTCACCGTCATGGGTGTGGCGGCAGCCGTCGGCGTCGGGCTGGCCGTCCTCGTCTCGATCACACTGCTGCCCGCGATGCTGGGGTTCGCGGGCGAGCGGCTCCGCCCGAAGGCCCCGCGTCGTCGTGGGCGGGGGCGACGGCGTGCTGTCGCGGGGCCGGACGGCGGCGGGTCGGCTGGGGCGGCCGAGCCGCCCGGGCGACGGGCCGGACGAGCGGCGGCTGCGCCCGAGGAAGCGAAGGGCGTGGTGGGCCTGGCGGGAGCATCGCGAGGGACGAGTGATGCGGATGGTAGCCCGAGCACCTCGGGCGCAGCCGCCGCGGACCCGACCACGGACGCCTTGAGCTCGACGGCGCCCACAGAGCACCGCAACCGGTTCTTCGCGGGGTGGGTGCGGACCGTCACGCGGGTCCCGCTGCTGACGATCGGGCTCGTCGTCGCGGCGATCGTGCTGCTGACGCTGCCCGCGCGGGACCTGCAGCTCGCGCTGCCGGACGCGGGGACGCTGCCCGAGGACAACCAGGCGCGCGTCACCTACGACCTGGTGTCGGAGCACTTCGGGCCAGGCTTCAACGGGCCGCTCATCGTCACCGGGACGATCGTCACGTCGACGGACCCGGTCGGGCTCATGGACGACCTGGGCGACGAGATCGCGGACCTGCCGGGCGTGGCGGACGTCCCGCTCGCGACGCCGAACCTCACGGCGGACACGGGCATCGTGCAGGTCGTGCCGACGGGCGCGCCGGACTCGGAGGAGACCAAGGACCTCGTCACGGAGATCCGCGCGCAGCACGACCACTTCCTCGACGAGTACGGCGTGGACCTCGCGGTCACGGGGTTCACGGCGGTCGGGATCGACGTGTCCGCGAAGCTGGGGGCGGCGTTGCTGCCGTTCGCGTTCGTCGTCGTGGGCCTGTCCCTCGTGCTGCTGACGATGGTGTTCCGGTCGATCGCGGTCCCCATCAAGGCGACCCTCGGCTACCTGTTCTCCGTGGGCGCGGCGTTCGGCGTCGTGACGCTCGTGTTCGAGCACGGCTTCCTCGCGGACGCGCTCCACATCACGCGGCTCGGCCCGGTCATCTCCTTCATGCCCATCGTGCTCATGGGCGTGCTGTTCGGCCTCGCGATGGACTACGAGGTGTTCCTCGTGGCGCGCATCCGCGAGGACTACGTCCACTCGGGCAAGGCGCGGCGGTCGATCTTCACGGGTTTCCAGGCGTCCGCGAAGGTCGTCACCGCGGCGGCGATCATCATGTTCGCCGTGTTCGTGGCGTTCGTGCCCGAGGGCGACATGAGCCTCAAACCCATCGCCCTCGGGCTCGCGGTCGGCGTCCTCGTCGACGCGTTCGTCGTGCGCATGACCCTCGTGCCGGCGGTGCTCGCGATGCTCGGCGACAAGGCGTGGTGGATGCCGCGCTGGCTCGACCGGGTGCTGCCGTCGTTCGACGTCGAGGGCGAGGGGCTGTCCAAGGAGCTCGCGCTCGCGGACTGGCCGGAGCCCGGCAGCACGGACGCCGTCGTCGCGCACGACCTCGTGGTCGCCGGGGCGGACGGCCCTCTCGCGGACCCGGTCACGGTGCGCGTGCCCGACGGCGGGTCGCTCGTCGTGCACGGGACGTCGCCCGCGGCGGTGTCGGGAGTCGTGCTGGCGCTCGCGGGACGGCTCAAGCCGGCCGCCGGCGCGCTCAAGGTGACGGGCCTCGTCCTGCCCGAGCGCGCGCTGAGCGTGCGCCGCCGCGTCGCCCTCGTCGACCTCGCGGCCGACGTCGCGGCACTGCCCGGCGACGCGCCCGCGCCCGCCGCGCACCGCGTGCCCGCGGCGGGGAGCGTCGCCGCGCTGCTGCGCGAGGAACCGCGGCTGCTCGCCGTGGTCGGGACGGACGCCGTCACGTCGCCCGCCGAGCGCGCCGCCCTGTCCGAGGTGCTCGCCCGGGCGGCCGAGCGCGGCACCGCGGTCGTGCTCGGCGCCGTCGGGCCGGCGCCGACCGACCTCGCCCCACCGGGGACGCACGTGCTCGACCTGCACGCCCCCGACCCCGCCCGCACGGTCCCCGCTCCCACGGACCCGGCGTCCGCCGTCGGGCCGCACACCGAGGAGGTGCCCGCATGAGCGTCTTCCCGCCCGACTCGGCGCAGACCGACCCGACCACCCCGGACGCGCCGCCGCCCGCCGCCTCCCGGACCCGCCGGGTCGACGCCCGGCGCGCGTGGACCGTGGCCGCCGCCGTCGCGCTGCCGCTCGCGGTGCTCGGCCTGCTGCTGTGGGCGCTGTGGAACCCGCAGGAGCGGCTCGACACGGTGAGGGCCGCGATCGTCAACCTCGACGAGCCCGTCGAGGTCGACGGCCAGACCGTCCCGCTCGGACGTCAGCTCACGGCGGGGCTGGTGAGCGGCGGTGCGGCCTCGACGGACACCGGGCCGGTCGCCGTCCAGCCCGACCCCGGCACGACGAACTACGACTGGGTCATCACCGACGCCGACGACGCCGCGTCCGGGCTCGCCGACGGGACGTACTCCGCCGTCGTGACGATCCCGGAGGACTTCTCCGCGGCGGCCACGTCGTTCAGCGGTGACGCGTCCGACGCGACCCAGGCCACGCTGACCGTCGAGACGGCGCCCGGTGGGAGGGTCGTGGACGAGGCGCTCGCGCGCATCGTGACGACCACCGCGACCTCCGTGCTCGGCACGACGCTCACCGAGAACTACGTGGACGGCGTGCTCGTCGGCTTCACGACCCTGAACGAGCAGCTCGGCGAGGCCGCGGACGGCGCCGACCAGCTCGCCGAGGGTGCGTCCCAGGCGGACGACGGGGCGACGCAGCTCGCGTCCGGCGCGGGCGAGCTCGCGACCGGTGCCGGGGCGCTCGCGTCCGGGGTCGGCGAGCTCCGCTCGGGCGCGGACCAGCTCGCGTCCGGCGCGGGCGACCTCGCGACCGGGGCGCGGGGCGTCGCCACCGGGTCGCGGCAGGTCGCGGACGGCGTCGCGCAGTCCGCGTCCGGCGCGGGCTCGCTCGCGACCGGCGCCCAGGGTCTGGCCGACGGCGTCGCGGGCGTCTCGGGCGGAGCGTCCGACCTCGCGAGCGGGCTCGACACGCTCGACACCTCGATCTCGGCCGTCCCCCTCCCCGGCGGAGGGTCCACGTCGCTCCCGGCGCTCGGGACGCGGCTCGCGACGGGTTCGCGCGACGTCGCCGGCGGGCTCGCGCAGGTCGTCGCCGGGATCGAGCAGCAGAAGGTCCAGGCGGGGTGCGCGGCGGACCCGACGTCACCCGCGTGCGTCGCGCTCGACGAGCAGCTCGCCGCGCTGCGGCCGCTCGCGGTCGGCGCGGCCGAGGTCGCGGCGGGGAACGCCGCCCTGGCGGGGGCGCCGTCGGGCACGAACGGGCCCACCGGGCTCTACGCCCTCGCGGCGGGGGTCGACCAGGCCGCGCAGGGCGCGGACCAGCTCGCGAGCGGTGCGGCGCAGACCGCCACGGGCGCGACGGGCGTGGCCGGGGGAGCGCGCGACCTCTCGGCCGGGCTCGGGCAGCTCGCGATCGGCGCCGACCAGGTGGCCGACGGCGCCGCGCAGCTCGCCGGCGGGGCGGGCGAGCTGTCGACAGGGGCGGACGGGCTCGCGACGGGTGCCGGGGCGCTCGGGACGGGCGCCGACCAGCTCGCGACCGGGACCCAGGACCTGGCGACGGGCGCGGGCGACCTCGCGGGCGGCGTCGGGCAGCTCGCGGACGGGACGACCGAGCTGGCCCAGGGCCTCGGCGACGCGACGGAGCAGGTCCCCTCCTACACGGACGCCGAGCGCGAGAACCTCTCCGCGGTCGTCGCGGACCCGGTGGCCGCTCCAGGCGTCGAGGACCTCGGCACCGGGTCGACCGGCCCGCTGTTCGCCGTCCTCGCCCTGTGGCTCGGCGCGCTCGCGATCTTCGTCGCGTTCCCGCCCGTGCCGGCGAAGCTGCTCGGGTCCACGCGGACCGCGGGGCGGCTCGCGCTCGCCGCGCTCGCGCTGCCCGCGGGGATCGCCGCCGCGACCGGCCTCGTGGTCGGCGGCGTCCTCGCCGCGGTCGAGGGGGCGAGCGTGGGCGGCTGGATCGGTCTGCTCGCGACCGGGGCGCTCGCGTCGGTGGTCTTCGTCGCACTCAACCAGGCGCTCGCCGCGCTCCTCGGGAACGTGGGGCGGGCCATCAGCCTGCTCGTCGCGGTGCTGCTCGTCGCGACCGGCATCGTCGCGACGGTACCGGCCGTGCTCACGGGTCTGCGCGACCTGCTGCCGGTCGGCTCGGCGCTCCGCCTGCTCACGTCGGTCATCGACCCCGGGGCGGCAGGGGGAGCGGGTGATGCCGTCGCGCTGGTGCTCTGGGGCCTCGCGTCGGTGGCGGTGACGACGCTCGTCGTCGCCCGCCGCCGGTCGGTCCGCGTGGAGCAGCTGCTCCGCGCCTGACGGGTCGTCGGCGTGGCGCGGTGCGGGTGTGGGCGGCTGCCGTCAGACTCGCTCGGCAGGACGCGGACGGCGGGAGCCGTCCGTCGGGCGAGGGGACGGTGCACCGATGGACCAGCAGAAGGCACGGGAGATCAAGTCGCAGCTCGCGGACTACGCGCGCGAGCTCGCGGAGCGGTCCGGTGTGGCGATCGAGGCACGCGACGTGCCCGACGCCGCGGAGGTCGTGCGCGCGCCCACCCTCGCGATCGGCCTCGCCCCGCACGACGACGGCGGGTACGCCATCGCGGTCCGGTACCGGTTGGGCGTGCCGACGGCGCGCAGCATCGCGCGCAAGGTCGCGTCGGAGGCCGGGGACACCGTCGACGTGCGGCGCACGGGCCGGATCCGCCCGCTCACCGGCACAGGTCGGGGTGGTGGGAGCGAGAGCGGGCCCGGTCTGCGGCCTCCGGTCGTCACGGCCTACGCGACCGGGGAGACGGGCCGGGTGCGGCCGCTGCGTCCGGGCGTCTCGGTCGCCCACGTGGACGTCACCGCCGGGACGCTCGGTGCGTTCGTGCGCATCGGCGAGCCGCCCGTGGAGGGCGCGGACGCGGCGTCGGTCTACGCGCTGTCGAACTGGCACGTGCTCGCGGGCTCGCCGGGCGCGCAGGTGGGGGACGTCGTCGTGCAGCCTGGTCCCGCCGACGGCGGCAGCGCGCCCGACGACCGCGTCGGGACCCTCGCCGCGCTCGTCCCGCTCGAGGCGGGTGTCACGCAGACCGTCGACGCCGCCGTCGCGCTCCTCGACGACCCGGCCGTGGACCCGGAGTACCCCGTGGGCCGGGTCACGGAGACGGCGGTCGCGCTGGGCGGCGAGGTGGTCGGCAAGTCCGGTCGGACCACCGGCATCACGGCGGGCCGCGTCACGGCCATCGAGCTCGACGACGTCGTGGTGGGCTACGGCGACGGGCTCGGCGCGCTGCGGTTCGACGACCAGATCGAGGTCGAGTCGACGGGCGACGGGCCGTTCTCGCGCGGCGGCGACTCGGGGTCGCTCGTGTACCGGGAGGACGGCGTGGCGCTCGGCCTCCTGTTCGCCGGGTCGGAGACGGGCGGTGCGAACGGCACCGGGCTCACGTACTGCAACCCGATCGGGACGGTGCTGGAGCGGCTCGGCGCGACGCTGCTCGGCTGACGTCGCCCGGCAAGGACTCCTGGCCCTGCCGCGAACGCCCCGACGGGCGCACAATGGGTCCGGGAGGTGGTTCGCCGTGGCGACCCTCGAACGAGCCCGCGAGGCCAAGGCCGCGCTCCGAGACGAGCTGGCGGGACTCGACGGCGTGACCGGCGTCGGGATCGCGCGTGCTGACGCGTCGGGCGCGCCCGTGCGCGGTCCGCAGACGCAAGACGTCGCTGACGACTGGATGCTGCGCGTCAACGTGACCTCCGACGAGGTCGACGTCCCCGACGCCGTGGACGGCGTCGAGGTCGAGGTGCGCGTCGTCGGCCAGGTGAGCGCCTCGCGTTCCTGAGCCTCCTCCGCGCGCGGCGTGCCCGGCACCGCACCGGAGGTGCAGCACCGGGCACGGGAGGTCCGGACGGGGCGGTCCTGCGGTCAGACGCCGGCGAGCTGCGCCGACGGCGTGGTCGGGACGGTGGGCGTCGGGTCCGGGCTCGTGGCCCGGCTGCGGAACGACCGCAGGCGCAGGCTGTTGCCCACGACGAAGACGCTGGAGAACGCCATCGCGGCGCCCGCGAGCATCGGGTTGAGCAGGCCGAGCGCGGCGAGCGGGATCGCGGCGACGTTGTAGGCGAAGGCCCAGAACAGGTTCACCTTGATCGTGCCGAGCGTCCGCCGCGCGAGGCGGATCGCGTCTGCCGCGGAGCGGAGGTCGCCCCGCACGAGCGTGATGTCCGCGGCCTCGATCGCGACGTCCGTGCCTGTCCCCATGGCCAGCCCCAGGTCCGCCTGGGCGAGGGCTGCGGCGTCGTTCACGCCGTCGCCGACCATCGCGACGACCTTGCCCTCGCCCTGGAGCCGGCTGACGACGTCGACCTTGTCGCGCGGCATGACCTCGGCGATCACCTCGTCGATGCCGACCTCGGCCGCGATCCGGCGTGCGACGGTCGCGTTGTCGCCGGTGAGGAGCACCGGGGTCAGGCCGAGCGCGCGGAGCTGGCGGATCGCCTCGGCGCTCGTGGGCTTGACCGCGTCGGCCACCACGAGGATCCCGCGGGCGCGCCCGTCCCAGCCGACGACGACGGCCGTGCCGCCCTGCTCCTCGGCGCGGGCCTTGGCGTCGGCGAGCTCGCGCGGGAGGTGCTGCGCCCACTCGGCGAGGAGGGACTCGCGGCCGACGAGGACGGCGTGCCCGTCCACGACGCCCTGCACGCCCTTGCCCTCGACGTTGGTGAACTCCGCGGGCACCGGGAGCGGGCCCACCTCCTGCGTGGCGCCCCGGGCGATCGCCCGGGCGACCGGGTGCTCCGAGGCGTCCTCGAGCGCCCCGGCGAGGCGCAGGAGCTCGGCGCGGTCGACCCCGGTGCCGGTGACGACGTCGGTCAGCGTCATGACGCCCGTGGTCACGGTCCCCGTCTTGTCGAGCACGACGGTGTCCACGGTCCGGGTGGACTCCAGCACCTCGGGTCCCTTGATGAGGACGCCCATCTGGGCGCCGCGCCCCGTCCCGACGAGCAGCGCCGTCGGGGTGGCGAGGCCGAGCGCGCAGGGGCACGCGATGATGAGCACCGCGACGGCGGCCGTGAACGCGGCCGAGGCGGGCGCGCCTGCGCCGAGCCACGCACCGAGGGTGCCGACGGCGATCGCGATGGCGACGGGGACGAAGACCGCCGAGACGCGGTCGGCCAGCCGCTGGACCTGGGCCTTGCCGGACTGGGCGTCCTCGACGAGCCGGGCCATCTGCGCGAGCTGCGTGTCGCCGCCGACGCGCGTCGCGCGCACGACGAGGCGTCCCCCCGCGTTGACGGTCGCGCCGGTGACGGCGTCGCCCTCGCCCACCTCGACGGGCACGGACTCGCCCGTGAGCATCGAGGCGTCGACGGCGGAGGTGCCGGCGACGACCGTGCCGTCCGTGGCGATCTTCTCGCCGGGGCGCACGACGAACTCGTCGCCCACGGCGAGCTCGGAGATCGGGACGCGGATCTCGGCGCCGTCGCGCAGCACCGCCACGTCCTTGGCGCCGAGCTCGAGCAGGGCGCGCAGCGCGGCGCCGGCCTGCCGCTTGGACCGCTTCTCGAAGTAGCGGCCGGCGAGGATGAAGGTCGTGACGCCGGCCGCGACCTCCAGGTAGATGTTCCCGGCGCCGTCGGTGGGCGCGACGGACAGCGTGAACGGGTGCGTCATGCCCGGCTCGCCCGCGGTGCCGAGGAACAGCGCGTAGAGGGACCACAGGAACGCGGCGCTGGTCCCCACGGAGATGAGGGTGTCCATCGTCGCCGCGCCGTGGCGCAGGTTGGTCCACGCGGCGCGGTGGAATGGCCAGGCCGCCCACACGACGACCGGCGCGGCGAGCGCGAGGCTGGCCCACTGCCAGTACGTGAACTGGAGCGCGGGGACCATCGCCATCGCGACGACCGGGACGGAGAGCACCACGGCCCCGACCAGGCGCTGCCGCAGCGCGGTGAGCTCGGGGTCGGCGTCGTCCGCCTCGGCGGGCGCCGGGACGTCGGGGTCCTCGACGCGCGGGAGCTGGGCGGTGTACCCCGTCTTCTCGACCTCGGCGATGAGCGTGGCGGCGTCGACGCCGTCCGGGACGGTGACCTTCGCCTTCTCCGTCGCGTAGTTCACGGTCGCGGTGACGCCCTCGAGCCGGTTGAGCTTCTTCTCGATCCGCATGGCGCACGAGGCGCACGTCATCCCGCCGATCTCGAGCTCGACGAACGTCCCCGGTGACGGGGCGGCCGGTGCCGTCATGAGGTCCTCCTTCCGGCCCGGCAGGGTGCTGCCGGGCATGGGGGTGCAGGTCAGTGGTCGTGCGTCGCCGGGTCGTGACCGGTCGCGGGTGCGCCGTCCGGCGCGGGGGCGGGGGCGCCGTCGGCTGTCGCCTCGACGACGAACGCCGCCGTGCGTACCTGGCCCTTCACCTGGAAGTCGAGGTACAGCAGGTAACGACCCGGGGTCGGCGCCTCGACGCCGAACGACACGGTCGGGCCCGAGACCTGGCCCGCCTCCGGCTCGTCGCCCTCGGGGTGCACGTGCAGGTAGGCGAGGTCGCCGTCGCGCAGCGCGACGAGGTGCCCGTAGGCGCCGAGGTAGGGCTCGAGCGTCGTGACCGGCTCGCCGTCGCGCGTGACCTCGACGGTCAGTCGGGAGGCCGTCCCGGCCTCGAGCTGCCCGTCGAGCGCGACGTCGTAGCCGTCGACCGACGCCGTGGTGGAGACCTCGGTCGCGCGGGCCGGGGCGAGCTCGCCCGCGACGTCGACCGTGCGGGTGAGCGTGACGGCGTCGCCCGCGCTGGGCACGGCGTCCGCGTAGACGCGGTAGGTCCCGGCGGCGTCCCAGGTCCAGGGCAGGGACCAGCGCCCGTCCGCGTCCAT
>JAQSXO010000065.1 GCA_029256625.1 Cellulosimicrobium sp.
GGCAGTCGCTGACGCGGGGACGCAGGACGGATCCGGCGACGGGTCCCCCGCCACCCCGGTCACCATCGAAGGAGTTGAGACCCAGTGAGCGATCCCGCCAAGGACCAGGCGAGCGCACCGGCACCGGAGCCCGCGGAGGCGAGCGAGACCGGACGGGTCGACGCGACAGACGTGGAGCCGACGGACGCCCCGGCCGTCACCGACGTGGCCGCCGAAGCCGCTGACGCGACCGAGATCTCCACGACCGCGACGCCCGCGCCCGCGGCCGCGGCCGAGGAGCCCCCGGCCGAGGAGCCCCCGGCCGAAGAGCCCGCGGCCGAGCAGCCCGCAGCAGAGCCCGCGGCCGAGCAGCCCGCAGCGGAGCAGGCCACCGCAGCCTCGGACGAGGCGGCGGCGAACGCGCCGGACGCCGCGGAGGAGTCCGCTCCGTCCGCCGTCGCCGAGCCCGTGGGCGAGCCCGCCGACGAGCCCGTGACCGACGCCGATCCGACCGGCACGCAGGAGTCCGAGACCCCCGCGGCCGACGACCCGGCACCCGCGGCAGAGGACCCGGCACCCGCGGCAGATACCGCTGTCGAGACCGCGGCTGCGCCGAAGCCCGGCGCTCCGCGTCCCGGCCCGCGCCCCAAGCCGTCCGCCGTCCCGCACCCGCCGCGCAAGCCCGTCGCCCCGGCGTCGGGCGGCCCGGCTGCCCCGGCGGCCGTGCCCGAGGTGCCCGCGGTACCCGCGCTCGCCGACGACTCCGCCGCGGCGAAGGCCGCCGCGGAGTTCGGCCGCGTGGACGATGACGGCACGGTCTACGTCCGCGAGAGCGCCGGCGAGCGCTCCGTGGGCCAGTTCCCCGGCGTCGACACCGACGAGGCGCTCGCGCTGTACGTGCGGCGCTACCTCGACCTCCAGGCGAAGGTCGCGCTCTTCGAGGCGCGTCTGACGAGCACCGACCTGTCGGTCAAGGAGATCGACCAGACGATCGCCCGGCTCACCGAGGAGACCGCCGAGCCGTCCGCGGTCG
Organism: Cellulosimicrobium sp.; assembly: GCA_029256625.1. Classification (GTDB taxonomy): domain Bacteria; phylum Actinomycetota; class Actinomycetes; order Actinomycetales; family Cellulomonadaceae; genus Cellulosimicrobium. The sequence goes on from JAQSXO010000065.1 coordinate 1,013, forward strand.
GCGACCTCGACGGCCTGCGCACGCAGGTCGAGTCGCTGCGCGGAGCCGCGGCCGAGCGCCGTGGCCAGCTCGAGGCGGAGCGCACCGCCGCCAAGGCGGCCGCGCTCGAGGCCCGGACCGAGATCATCGAGGCGGCGGAGAAGATCGCCGCGACCGACCCCAGCCGCATGCAGTGGCGGCCCGCCGGCGAGGAGCTGCGCGGCCTGCTCGACCGCTGGAAGGAGGCGCAGCGCTCGGGCCCGCGCATCGACCGGGCGAGCGAGGAGGCGCTCTGGAAGCGGTTCAGCCACGCGCGGACGGCGTTCGACCGCGAGCGCCGGCACTACTTCGCCGAGCTCGAGCAGCGCAACGCCTCCGCCAAGGCCGCCAAGGAGAAGCTCGTCGCCGAGGCCGAGGCGCTCTCGTCGAGCACCGACTGGGGGCCCACGGCCGGCGCATACCGCGATCTCATGGCGCAGTGGAAGGCGGCCGGTCGCGCGAGCCGCAAGGACGACGACGCGCTGTGGGCCCGGTTCCGCGCCGCACAGGACACGTTCTTCCAGGCCCGTGACGCGGTGAACTCGGCGACCGACGCGGAGTACGCCGCCAACCTCGAGGTCAAGGAGGCGCTGCTGACCCAGGCGGAGAAGCTCGTCCCGGTCAAGGACCTCGGCGCCGCGAAGGCCGCGCTGCGCGACCTCCAGGAGCGCTGGGAGGAGGCCGGCCGGGTTCCCCGCGGCGACCTGCAGCGTGTGGAGGGCCGCCTCCGCGCCGTCGAGAACGCCGTCCGCGACGCCGAGCAGGCGCAGTGGACGCGGACCAACCCTGAGACGCGCGCTCGCGCCGAGGGCGCCGCGGCACAGCTCGAGGCGGCGATCGAGGGGCTCGAGGCGGACCTCGCCGCCGCGCAGGGGCGCGGCGACGCGCGCGCGGTCAAGGACCTCGAGACGGCGCTCACCGCGCGTCGCGCCTGGCTCGAGCAGGTCGTCCGCGCCGCGGAGGACTCGCGCGGCTGACGCGACCCGGGCGGCAGGGGCCGGCACTCGTCCACAGACGGGTGCCGGCCCCTTCCCGTTCCCCCGGCGATGGTGCACGGTGTGCGCATGCCGTCAGTCCTTCCTGCCGCAGGTCCCGCCACGACGCTCGCCCGGCTGCTCGCGCCCGGCGCACCGGAGGTCGGCCTGCTGGTCACGCCGGCCGACGTCGGTGGGCACGCCGCGCACCAGGACCTGGTGCGCTCGGGGGCGCTCCACCGCCTCTGGGGCGAGGTGGCCTCGCCCGCGCACGTCCCGGTGACGACCACGCTCCGTGCCCTCGCCGTCCGGGACCTCGTGCCGCGGGGCACGGTCCTCGCCGGGAGCGCCGCGGCCTGGGTGCTGAGCGGCTCGCCCGCACCGCGCGTCCTCGACGTCGTGCACCCGCCCGGGCGGCACCGCCCACCGCCGCTCCCCGGACGCGCGCCCCGGCAGGCGCGCGTGCTGCGCGACGAGACGGTCCTCGTCGCGGGCGTCCTCGTCACCTCGGTCCTGCGGACCGCGCTGGACGTCGCGACGCGGTCCGAGCCCGCCGACGCACTCACGACCCTCCGCCTCCTGCGCGAGCGCTGCGGTCTCGACGCGCGGGCGGCCGCGCGCTCGCTCGAGCTCCGGCACCGGTGGGCCGGGCGGCCCCGCGCACGGCGCATCCTCGCGCTCCTGCTCGCCGGGGACGACCAGCCGGTCTAGGTTGGTCGGCATGGCCGCAGCCACGACACCTCCCGTGGAGCTCGACGTCCGCGGACGGAGCGTTCGCGTCACGAGCCCGGACCGCGTCGTCTTCCCCGCCCGCGGGGTGACCAAGCTCGACGTCGTGCAGTACTTCCTCAGCGTCGGGGACGGGATTCTCGGCGCCCTGGTGGACCGTCCGACGACCCTCGAACGCTGGCCCAAGGGCGTCTTCGAGGGCGCGCGGATGAGCACGCGCACCGACAACACCGGCGACGCGTTCTACCAGAAGCGGATCCCCAAGGGCGCGCCGGACTACGTGCGCACCGCCCGCATCGCCTTCCCGAGCGGGCGTACCGCCGACGAGGTCTGCCCGACCGAGCTCGCCGTCGTCGCCTGGGCGGCCAACCTCGGGACGCTGACCTTCCACCCGTGGCCCGTGCGGGGCGAGGACGTCGAGGCCGTGGACCAGCTCCGCATCGACCTCGACCCGCAGCCCGGGACCGACTTCGACGACGCCGTGCGGGTGGCACCGCACCTGCGCGAGGTGCTCGACGAGCTCGGTCTCCCCGGTTACCCGAAGACGTCGGGCGGACGTGGTATCCACGTCTTCGTGCCGATCGCTCCCGAGTGGGACTTCGTCGCCGCGCGCCGCGCGACGATCGCGATCGGGCGCGAGCTCGAGCGCCGCCTCCCCGAGCAGGTCACCACCAAGTGGTGGAAGGAGGAGCGCGGCGCCAAGATCTTCGTCGACTACAACCAGATGGCGCGCGACCGCACCATCGCCTCGGCGTACTCGATCCGCTCCAACCAGCGCGCGACCGTCTCCGCGCCGCTGCGCTGGGACGAGCTCGGCGACGTCCACCCGGACGACTTCGACGTGCTGACCATGCCGGCGCGGTTCGCCGAGGTCGGCGACCTGTTCGCGCCGCTGCGGGCCGACCGGGACGACCCGGGGGCGTCGCTCGAGGCCGCGCTGGAGCTCTCCCGGCGGGACGAGGCCGAGCACGGGCTCGGCGACCTGCCCTATCCCCCGGAGTACCCGAAGATGCCGGGTGAGCCCAAGCGCGTGCAGCCGAGCAAGGACCGCGACCGGCCTCGCGCCTAGCGACGAGCGTCCCCGGTCGGTCGCCCGGCGACGGCGCGGGCGCCGGCGTCAGACGACGCCGGGTGCGCCCGGCAGGATGTCGGTGAGGTCGTAACGCACCGGCTCCTCGAGCTGGTCGTAGGTGCACGAGGCGGGATCGCGGTCGTCGCGCCAGCGCCGGAACTGCGCCGTGTGCCGGAACCGCGTGCCCTCCATGTGGTCGTAGGCCACCTCGAGGACGCGCTCGACGCGCAGCGGCGTGAACGACAGGTCCTTGCCGGAGCTCCAGCGCGACACCGCGCCAGGCATCCGCTCGCCCGCGGGGTTCTCCCACCCCGACCACGGGTGCGCGTCGGCCTCCGGAGTGCCCGGCTCGACCACCAGCGGGGCGAGCTCGGTCACGAGCGCCGCGCGTCGCGCCGCGGGGAACGACGCGGCCACGCCGACGAACTGGAGCTGGCCCGCGTCGTCGTACAGGCCGAGCAGGAGCGAGCCGAGCAGCGGCTTCGCGGGCGTCGACGTCTTGTGCAACCGGTACCCCGCGAGCACGACGTCCGCCTCGCGACCGTGCTTGATCTTGAGCATCGCGCGCTTGTTCGGCTGGTACGTCCCGTCGAGGAGCTTCGCGACGACGCCGTCCAGCCCGGCGCCCTCGAAGGTGTCGAACCACTCGCGCGCGACCGCGACGTCGCGGGTCCGCGGGGTGGCGTGCACGGCGGGGCCGTCGAGGCCGAGCGAGTCGAGCACCTCGTGGCGGCGGGCGAGCGGCGCGGTCGTGAGGTCGTCGTCGCCGAGCGCGAGCACGTCGAACACGACGAGCGCGGCGGGCGTCTGCTCGGCGAGCAGGCGGACCCGCGAGGCGGCGGGGTGGATCCGCTGCTGGAGCACCTCGAACTCGAGGCGCCCGTCCCGGGCGACGACGATCTCGCCGTCGACCACGCAGCGGGGCGGCAGGGCCTCGCGCACCGCCTCGACGACCTCCGGGAAGTAACGCTCCATCGGCCGCGCGTTGCGGCTGTCGAGGCGCACCTCGTCGCCGTCGCGGTACACGATCGCGCGGAACCCGTCCCACTTCGGCTCGTAGACGTACCCGCCGTCCACGGCATCGGGCTCGGGCACGTCGGGCACCGACTTCGCGAGCATGGGCAGCACGGGAGGCATGACGGGCAGGTCCATGTGCCGATGCTGCCACCGGCCGCAGCGGGCGGCACGACGACACGTCCGTCGGCGCCGACGGCCGTCGTCCGCGCGGGCGAGCGCGCCCGGTCAGGCCGGGAGCTGCGTCGCCTCGGCGGCCTTCGTCCCCGTGATGCGGTAGACGTCGAACACGCCGTCGACCTTGCGGACCGCGCTGAGTACCTGCGCGAGGTGCGCGGGCTCCGCCATCTCGAACACGAAGCGGGACATCGCCACGCGGTCGTTCGACGTCGACACGGTGGCCGAGAGGATGTTCACGTGGTTGTCCGACAGGACGCGCGTGACGTCGGAGAGCAGACGCGCCCGGTCGAGCGCCTCGACCTGGATCTGGACCAGGAACATCGCGTTGCTGCCCGTCGTCCACGAGACGTCGACGATGCGCTCGGGCTGGTTGCGGAGCCCGACGACGTTGCCGCAGTCCGCGCGGTGGACGCTCACGCCCTGGCCGCGCGTGATGAAGCCGATGATCTCGTCGCCGGGGACGGGGGTGCAGCACTTGGCGAGCTTGACCCAGATGTCGTCGACGCCCTTGACCATGACGCCGGGGTCCCCCGTGCGCACGCGGCGCGCGGTGTGCCCGGGGCGCGCGGTCTCCGCGACGTCCTCGACCGTGCCCTCCTCGCCGCCCATCGCCTGGACGAGCTTGGAGACGACGTTCGCCGCCGACACCTGCCCCTCGCCGATCGCGGCGTACAGCGCCGTGACGTCGGCGAAGCGGAGCTCGTTGGCGAGCGCGACGAGCGACTCGTGCGACAGCAGGCGCTGGATCGGCAGGTTCTGCTTGCGCATCGCCTTGGCGATCGCGTCCTTGCCGTGCTCGACGGCCTCCTCGCGGCGCTCCTTGGAGAACCACTGGCGGATCTTGTTGCGCGCACGGGGGCTCTTGACGAACGCGAGCCAGTCGCGGCTGGGGCCCGCGTTCTCGGACTTCGAGGTGAGGACGTCGACCGAGTCGCCGTTCTCGAGTGTCGAGTCGAGCGGCACGAGCCGCCCGTTGACGCGCGCGCCCATGGTCCGGTGCCCGACCTCGGTGTGCACGGCGTAGGCGAAGTCGACCGGGGTCGAGCCCGCGGGCAGGGCCATGACGTCGCCCTTGGGCGTGAAGACGTAGACCTCGGCGCCGCCGATCTCGAACCGCAGCGAGTCGAGGAACTCCGCGGGGTCCGCCGTCTCGCGCTGCCAGTCGACGAGCTGGCGCAGCCAGCGCATGTCGTTCGCGGCCGCGTCGTCCTTCGCGGTCTTGCCGCCGGACTTCGCCGTCTCCTTGTACTTCCAGTGCGCGGCGACGCCGTACTCCGCGCGCCGGTGCATCTCGTGCGTGCGGATCTGGATCTCGACCGGCTTGCCGCCGGGGCCGATGACCGTCGTGTGCAGCGACTGGTACATGTTGAACTTCGGCATCGCGATGTAGTCCTTGAACCGCCCGGGCACGGGGTTCCACCGCGCGTGCAGCGCACCGAGCGCCGCGTAGCAGTCCCGGACGGTGTCCACGAGGACACGCGCGCCGACGAGGTCGTAGATCTCCGCGAAGTCGTGACCGCGCACGATCATCTTCTGGTAGATCGAGTAGTAGTGCTTGGGCCGCCCCGTGACGGTCGCCTTGATCTTGGCGCTGCGCAGGTCCGCCGTGACCTGCTCGCGCACGACCGCGAGGTACTCCTCGCGGGCCGGGGCGCGCTCGGCCACGAGGTGCACGATCTCGTCGTAGACCTTGGGGTACAGGGCCTGGAACGACAGGTCCTCGAGCTCCCACTTGATCGTGTTCATGCCGAGGCGGTGCGCGAGCGGCGCGTAGATCTCGAGCGTCTCGCGCGCCTTGCGTCCTGCCGACGACGACGAGACGTACTTCCACGTGCGCGCGTTGTGCAGCCGGTCCGCGAGCTTGATGACGAGCACGCGGATGTCGCGGGCCATCGCGACGACCATCTTGCGCACCGTCTCGGCCTGCGCCGCGTCCCCGTACGTGACCTTGTCGAGCTTGGTCACGCCGTCGACGAGCATGGCGATCTCCTCGCCGTACTCCTCCGTGAGCTGCGCGAGCGAGTAGTCGGTGTCCTCGACCGTGTCGTGCAGCAGGGCAGCGGCGAGCGTCGACCCGTCGAAGCCGAGCTCGGCCAGGATCGTCGCGACGGCGACGGGGTGCGTGATGTACGGGTCGCCGCTCTTGCGCAGCTGCCCACGGTGCGCGCGCTCCGCCGTCTCGTAGGAACGCTCGATGACCGTGAGGTCGGTCCGGGGATGGTTGGTGCGGACGGCCTGGAGCACGGGCTCGAGCGCCGGGCTGCCGGCGTTCGGCCGGGCGCCGAAGCGCACGAGGCGCGACCGCACCCCGCGCCCGCCGGAGCCGCCCTGCCCGGAGGTGGGCTGCGCGCCCGCCTTCTCCGGGGCGCGCGACGTCCTGGTGTTCTCGCTCATGCGCGCCTCCTTCCGCAGGCCGGCGATCGCCGACACCGTGTCGACGACCAGCCGAGACGACCGGAGTGGCAATCCTACGACTCGACGTGGACCAGAGTGGTCACGTCGCGGCCCGCGAGCCGCTCGCGGCCACCCAGGCCCTCGAGCTCCATGAGGAACGCGAGGCCGACGACGACGCCTCCCCCGCGCTCCACGAGCTCGGTACCCGCGGCCGCCGTGCCCCCGGTCGCGAGCACGTCGTCCACCACGAGAACACGCGCACCGGTCGGCAGTGTTCCCGACCGCAGCTCGATCGTCGCGGTGCCGTACTCGAGGTCGTACGTCACGGCGTCGGTGGGCGGCGGCAGCTTGCCCGCCTTGCGCAGCGGCACGAAGCCGACGCCCAGGTGCGTCGCGAGCGGGGCGCCGATCAGGAACCCGCGCGCCTCCATGCCCGCGACGAGGTCGATCCCGCCCGCAGCGCGTGCCACGTCCCCGAGCGCCTCGACGACGTGACCGAAGGCCTCGCCGTCGGCGAGGAGCCCCGTGATGTCGCGGAAGGTGATGCCGGGACCCGGATAGTCCGGGACGGCGCGAACGAGCTCGAGCACGCGGGAGGCCCGCTGCGCGCCGAGACCGGCGAGGCCGACGGCCCGCAGGCCGTCCACCTCGCCGGTCGACGGGTGGTTCGCTTCGGTCATCGCGGTCGACGGCGGCGCGGCTGCGCCTTGTTACCGAGGTGCTCGCCCGGCTGGAGCTGGCGGTGGCCCGCCCCGACGCCGGCCGCCGCGAGCGCGGCGTCCTCGTCGTCGCCGGCCGCCTCGACGCGCTCGGCACGCAGCGCGAGCACCTTCGCCGTGTGGTCCCGGATCGGCTTCTCGCGCTCGCGCAGGGCGACCTCGAGCGGCGTGGCGAGGTAGACCGAGGAGTATGCACCCACGGCCATGCCGACGAACAGCGCGAGCGCGATGTCGCGCAGCGTGCCGGCACCGAGGAGGAACGCACCGATGAAGAGGATGCCCGCGACGGGGAGCAGCGCGACGACCGAGGTGTTGATCGAGCGCACCAGCGTCTGGTTGATCGCCAGGTTCGCCCGCTCGGCGTACGTGCTGCGCGTCTGGTCGAGGACACCCGCCGTGTTCTCCCGCACCTTGTCGAACACCACGACGGTGTCGTAGATCGAGTACGCGAGGATCGTCAGGAGCCCGATCACGGTCGCCGGGGTGATCTCCCACCCGATCAGCGCGTAGATGCCGACCGTGACGACCAGGTCGTGGAACAGCGCGATGACCGCGGCGAGCGCCATGCGCCAGTTCCGGAAGTAGACCGTCATGACGAGGCTGACGAGCAGCAGGAAGACGACGAGGCCGACGACCGCCTTCTGGGAGACGTCCTTGCCCCACGTCGGGCCGATGTACGAGCTCGTCACCTCGCCCGTCGCCACGCCGTAGGCGTCCGCGAGCTCCGTGGCGACCTGCTCCACCTGCTCGTTGCTGAGCTGGGCGGTCTGGACGCGGACGGTGCTGGAGCCCACCGAGGTGACGCGCGGCACCTCCTCGGGCGCCACCGCCGCGACGGCGTCGAGCGCCGGCTGCTGCGACGTGTCGGCCACGCCGGAGACCGTGAACTCGGACCCGCCGCGGAACTCGATACCGAGGTTGAGGCCACCACCCGCCATGCGGATGCCGATGACCCCGAGCGACAGGACGACCAGGATGATCGCCACCAGGAAGTAGCCGCGCCGCTTCGCGACGATGGCGTAGGACCGGCGGCCCGTGTACAGGTCGTTGCCCCACTGGGCGAAACCGCTGGCCATCAGTGCTTCTCCTCGTTCTCGTCGCCCGCCGCGTCAGCGGTGGGGGACCCCTCGTCGCCGGACGCCGCGGCGGCGCGCCGTTCGGCCGCCCGGCGTTCGGCGATGGTCATGCGCGGCCCGTCGGCGCGGCCCACGCCGGCGCCCACGGTCTCCCGCACCGGCGCCGCACGCGTGGGCTCGGGGGCGTCCGTCACCGGCTCGTCCTCGGGCTCCGACGGGGTCTCCGTGGAGGTGGCGCCGACGACGCGACCCCGGCCCGCGTAGCGCGCGGTCCGCACGCCCAGGCGCCGGGGGTCGAGCCCCGAGGCCGGGTGCCCGTTGGCGAAGAACTTGGTCCGGGCGAGCAGCTGCATCAGCGGGTGCGTGAAGAGGAACACCACGACGAGGTCGACGAGCGTCGTCAGGCCGAGCGTGAACGCGAAGCCGCGCACGCCACCGACCGCCAGGTAGTACAGGACCACCGCGGCGACGAAGTTCACGGCGTCCGAGGCGAGGATCGTGCGGCGCGCGCGCTGCCAGCCCTTCTCGACGGCCGAGTTCAGCGTCCGGCCGTCGCGCAGCTCGTCGCGGATGCGTTCGAAGTACACGATGAACGAGTCCGCGGTGATACCGATCGCCACGATGAGTCCCGCGACGCCGGCGAGCGACAGCCGGTACCCGATCGTCCACGACAGGACCGAGATGACGCCGAACGTGATGACGGCGGCGATGCCGAGCGACGCGACGGTCACGAGCCCGAGCGTCCGGTACTGGAAGAGCGAGTAGATGACGACGAGCAGCATGCCGATCGCGCCGGCGAGGAGGCCCTTCTCGAGCTGCTCGGAGCCGAGCGTCGCGGAGATCTGCTCCTGGCTCTGCACCTCGAAGGTCAGGGGCAGCGAGCCGAAGTTGAGCTGGTTCGCGAGCGTCGCCGCGCTGTCGCGCGTGAAGCTGCCGGAGATCTCGGCCTTGCCGTCCGGGATGGCGACCTGCGACACCGGAGCCGAGATCACCAGCCCGTCGAGCACCATCGCGAACTGGTTCTGCGGGGCGGGGAGCGACGTGAGGCGGGTCGTGACCTCGCGGAACGCCTGGGTGCCCTCGCCGTCGAACTCGATGTTGACGACCCACTCGTTCGTGACGACGCCGTTCTGGCCGACCCGCAGGCCGGAGTTGGCGTTCGAGATGTCCGTGCCCTCGATCTCGACGGGACCGAGGATGTACTTGGCGGAGCCGTCGTCGGCGCACGCGACGAACGCGGAGTCGGTCGGGCCGCTGTCGCCGCCGACGAGGTTCTCCGGGAGCGTGCAGTCGAGCGCGTCGAACTGCTCCTGCAGCTCGGGCGTGATCTGGGCGAGGTCGCTCGGGTTCTCCGGTCGCGTCGCCTCCTCGGCCGGGTCGGTCGTGGCGTCGTCCGCGGGCGCGTCCGTCGCCTCGTCGGCCGCCGGGTCGCCCGACTCCTCGGTGGTCGCGTCGCCGGACTCGGCGGCGTCCGCGGACTCCGTCGCGTCGGGTGCGTCCTCGGCCGCGGCGTCGTCGCCCGCGGCCGCGTCGGTCGCCTCGTCGGCCGGCGTCGCGGTGGGCATGCCCACGGTCAGCACGGGCCGGAAGCGCATCTGCGCGGACGTGCTGACGAGGTCGATCGTCTCCTGGGACGGCTGCCCGGGGATCCCGACGACGATGTTGTTCTGACCCTGGCTCGTGATCTCC
>JAQSXO010000550.1 GCA_029256625.1 Cellulosimicrobium sp.
CGGCACCGAGCTTCGCGACGGTCTCGAACGCATCCTCCGCGGCCGGACGGGCGCGCTCATCGTGCTCGGCCTCGACAAGGTCGTCGAGGAGATGTGCTCGGGCGGGTTCGTCCTCGACGTCGGCTTCTCCGCGACGCGTCTGCGCGAGCTGTCCAAGATGGACGGCGCCGTCGTGCTCGACCGCGACGCGAACCGCATCCTGCGCGCGGCCGTGCAGCTCCTGCCGGACCCGACCATCGAGACGACCGAGTCCGGGACGCGGCACCGCACCGCCGAGCGCGTCGCCAAGCAGAGCGGGTTCCCGGTCATCTCGGTGAGCCAGTCCATGCGGATCGTCGCCCTGTACGTCGGCGGCCAGCGCCACGTCCTCGAGGACTCCGACACGATCCTGTCGCGCGCCAACCAGGCGCTCGCGACGCTCGAGCGCTACCGCGCCCGCCTCGACGAGGTGTCCGGCACGCTGTCCGCGCTCGAGATCGAGGACCTCGTCACGGTCCGGGACGTGTGCGCGGTCGTGCAGCGCCTCGAGATGGTCGCGCGCATCTCCGAGGAGATCGCCGGATACGTCATCGAGCTCGGCACCGACGGTCGCCTCCTCGCGCTCCAGCTCGACGAGCTCATCGGCGGCATCGGCTCCGACCGCGAGTTCGTCATCCGCGACTACGTGGACCTGGGTCGCAAGGACCGCTCGCTCGCCGACGTCCAGAAGGCCCTCGGCGGCCTGGACTCGACCCAGCTCCTCGACCTCGGCCAGATCGGCCGCGTGCTCGACCTCCCGGGCGGCGGCGACGCGCTCGACGCCGCCGTCGCGCCCCACGGGTACCGCCTCCTCTCGAAGGTCCCGCGCCTGCCGGCGACGATCATCGACCGGCTCGTCGCACACTTCGGCGGACTGCAGAAGCTCCTGGCGGCGAGCATCGACGACCTCATGACGGTCGACGGCGTGGGCGAGCAGCGAGCCCGCGCCGTGCGCGAGGGCCTGTCGCGGCTCGCGGAGTCGAGCATCCTCGAGCGCTACGTCTGACCCACCTGACCGTCCGACCGACGAGCCCGCACGGAGGGGACCGTGGACCACGTCGACGAGTGGTCGGCCCTGGCCGACGCCTGGGCGCGCTGGTGGGCTCCCGCCGCCGAGCCCGCGCAGCGGGCGATCCTCGACGCCGCGAGCGTCGGGCCGGGTTCCCGGGTGCTCGACGTCGGGTGCGGCACGGGTGAGCTCGTCGCCCTGGCGATCGCGCGCGGCGCGGACGCGGCCGGGTGCGACGCCGCAGCGGGGATGATCGACGTCGCGCGCCGGCACAGCCCGGAGGCGGACCTGCGCGTCGCGCAGGCCGAACGCCTCCCCTGGCCCGACGACTCCTTCGACCTCGTGACGCTCGTCAACGCCCTCGCGTTCACCGACGTCGCCCAGACCCTGAGCGAGTGCCGGCGCGTCGGCGAGCTGGTCGCCGTGGCGACGTGGGCCGAGGACGACCTCAACGACCTCACCGTCCTCGAGCAGGCCGTCGCCGGCGACGACCACGAGCCGAGCGACGAGAGCCGCGAGGAGGGCCACCTCGGCGCGCTCCTGTCCGAGCACGGCTTCACCGTCCTCACCGAGGGCGTCGCGGACGCGCCGATGGCGCTCGCCGACGCGGACGAGGTCGTCGCCGCGATCATGTTCGGTGAGTCGGACGAGCTGCGCGCCGACCTCCGCCGCGACGTCCTCGCCGCCGCGCGCCCCTTCCGCCGCCCCGACGGCTCCTACCTCCTGCGCAACGCCTTCCGCTGGGCCCTGGCCCGCCGCTGACGCACTCCCGACCCGCCGAGGTAGAACCGTGGTCCGGTCTCAGACCCGCCTGGTCGGGTCCGCGGCGCGGGTGGACTCGGTGCTCGGGGCTGCGGCGCCGTTGCCCCGGCCTCTCGGCCGTGGGTCTGAGGAGCGCCGCTCTGACGCCCCTTCGCATCCGAGCCCACCCCCGCCGCTCGCACGTCGTCCCACCCGGGTCTCGTGGCCGGAAGTCGCCACATCTGGTCGTCGCCTACCTGCTGGTCGGTCGAGAGAGAACCGTGGTTGGCCGAGGAAGAACGCCGGTCGGTCGAGGTAGAGCGCTGGTTCTTGTGGCCGACGACGGTCGGTCGCCCGCCGTGAAGGTGCGGAACAGTGCTGGGCACGACAGCGAGATGCGGGAGGAGAGAGGCGAGACGAACCCCACCACGCGGGCAGTCGCCCGGGTGAGCGCAGACCAGGGCGAGACGACGTAGGGCGGGGTGGGTGGTGGTGCCGCGTCGTGGCGGGCCTGGCGGGAGCCGCGAGGAACGAGCGGCGGATGGTAGACGCCCACGGCTCTACCTCACCGAACCACGGCTCTACCTCGGCCACCCAGGACTACCTCGCGCAGACGGGTCTCGCCCCGGTCCGTGGGGACGGACCGGGGCGAGACGGGTGTGCGACGCGAGCTGCGGGTCAGCCGCAGGTGGCGGCGTCGTACTGCTCGGTGACGGTCGTCGACCTCCCCTCGGCGTCGGTGGCCACGACCGTGACCTCGCCGGCCTCGACCGACGTGGCCCGCGACGCGAACGACTGGTAGGCGTTCTTGCCGGGCTCGACGCCGTTGACGGTCTTGGTGCCGAACGGCGTGTCGAGGCGGACGGTGAGCGGCACCTCGTCGTCGTTCTGCGCGCGGACCGCGACGTAGACCTTGCCGGCGAGGCAGCGGGCCTCCGCCGTGACCGTGACCGCCGGACCGGCGGGGACGCCGTCGCCCACGGTGAGGGTGAGCGTCGTCGTCGTGGTGCCGGCCGTGCTCACGTAGTCCGGGAGGACGAGGTCGCCCTGGACCACGTACACACCCGGCGTCTCGACGACGGACTCGTCGTAGTCCCACTCGACGCCGATCGCCTGGTTGTCGCGCGACCCGTCGTTGTACGAGACGAGGACCGTGGTGGGCAGCCACGGCTGCTCGCCGACGTCGACGCTCTGCTCGAACTGCTCGGCGCCCTGGATCGAGATGCCGCCCTGCGAGTTCTCCGGCCGCACGTACACCTGGGCCTCGGCGATGAGGCCGTAGGTCGTGTTGGTGCCGTAGACCGTGAACGGCTCGACGTTGGTCTCCGCCACCATGGCCGGCGTGATGGGCTGCCAGGTGAAGTCGACCGCGCCGCGGCGGCCGCTCGAGTAGACGACGTCGAGCGACGTCGGCAGCTCGGGCACCTCGCCCGTGACGGTGCGCAGGATCACCGGGCTCGCGACGGAGTCCACGGTGTCGCCGTTGACGCGCCACCGCAGGACGCCGGTGCCGGCGCCGCCGGTCTGCACGCCGGTGATGCGGACGCGCAGGTGGCTGGCCTCGACGGGCTCGAACTCGAGGTGGTTGTACGCGTTGCGCTGGAGCGCGCCCGCGTACGTCGAGCCGTCGGTCAGGGTGACGGGCGTCCAGTCGGTGCCGTTCTGGGAGTGCTCGACCGTGTAGGTGTCCGCGCGCGGCATGCGCGTCCCGCCGTTGTCGTCGTACCAGTAGATGTCGGTCGACGCGACCAGCACCGGGGACTCCCACGAGTACCGGATCCAGGCCGCGGTCTGCGGGCTCGTCCCGTTCGCGGGCTGGCCCCAGGTTCCCCAGCCGTTGCCCGCGCCGGGGTTGGAGCTCGCGGGCGTCGAGGACTCGTTGACGCGCAGCGGGTTCTCCCACGACGCCGAGCCGCTCGTCGTGATCGTCGCGAGCGCGCCGAACTCGGCCGACGTCGCCTTCTCGGTGAGCTCGACCTGGACGTCGCGCTCGGTCGTGAGCTCGCCGTCGGACGCGGTGAGGCGGAAGGTGTACTCCCCCGCCGCCGTGCCGGTCACCGTCGTGGTGAGGGCGTCGGCGTCGCCGAAGATGACGCTCGCGCCGTCGGGTGCCGCGACGGTCGTCCACGCGGAGGTGAGCGTGCCGTCGTCGGGGATGCCGTCGTCGGTCACGGTGCCGACGAGCGTCGTGGACAGGTTGCCGTCCTTCGACCGGTCGACGTTCACCGTCACGGTCGGGGCGTCGTTGACGACCTCGGGCACGTCTCGGCCCGAGTCGAAGACCTGGACCTCCGAGATGGCGGTCCAGTATGACGGGGTGTTCGTGAACGCGACGCGGACCCTGTCCGTGGTCACGGCCTCGAAGAGCGCCTCGTTGAACTTGGGCCCGGGGATCTTCGGCGCCTTGAACGCGTCCGGCACCGAGGTCCAGCCGCCCGAGCCGTCGGGCACCTGGATCGAGTACCGCAGCGGCTCGCGGTAACCG
>JAQSXO010000066.1 GCA_029256625.1 Cellulosimicrobium sp.
CCCTTCGCGATGCTCCCGTTCTGCGGCTACAACATGGCCGACCACTGGGCGCACTGGCTGCGCGTCGGGGCGTCGCTCGACCCCGACAAGCGACCGAAGATCTTCCAGGTCAACTGGTTCCGCAAGGACGCCGACGGCCGCTTCCTGTGGCCCGGGTTCGGCGAGAACTCGCGCGTGCTCGCGTGGATCGCGGCGCAGGTCGACCGCTCGCGCGGCGTGCGCACCGACTGCGGCGCGGTCAAGAGCCCCGTCGGCCTGCTCCCTGCTCCGGGTGCGCTCGAGCTCGGCGGCCTCCACATGGACGACGGCGACCTCGACGCCCTGTTCGACGTCTCGCCCGAGCAGTGGCTCGCCGAGGCCGAGCTGACCGCGGAGTTCTTCGACACGTTCGGCAACCGCGTGCCCGACGAGCTCTGGGCACAGCTCGCCCGGCTGCGGGACCGGCTCGGCGCCTGACCCGCCGGCCGCCCCGCGCCGCGTCTCCCGCCTTCAGGGTGACGCGGCGCGGGGCGTGCGCCGCCCACGTGCGTGCGCCCGTGCGCGCTCGCACGATGGAGAGGTCGGCTCCAGCAGACGGGCCTCGGTGCAGCACCGTCCGAAGGACCCATCATGATCAGCACGGACCAGATCGAGAGGCTGCTCTCCGGCGGCACCGTCGTCTCGCAGGCCGGGGAGAAGGTCGGCAAGGTCGGCCAGGTCTTCCTCGACGACCACAGCGGCGAGCCCGAGTGGGTGACGGTCAAGACCGGCCTGTTCGGCACCGGCGAGTCCTTCGTGCCCCTCACGGACGCGGACGTCCAGGGCGACGAGATCCGCGTCCCGTACACCAAGGACACCGTCAAGGGCGCTCCCCGGGTCGACGACTCCGAGGGACACCTCTCGCTCGAGGAGGAGGCGGAGCTCTACCGCTACTACGGACGGAGCGCAGCCTCCACCGACGACCGTCCCTCCGCCGACGAGACCGCCCGGCAGGAGGACGCTGCGGGCGAGGGTGTCGCGAGCGAGGGGGCAACGGACGACGAAGGTGTGGTCGGCAGGCACGCCGCCGGTCCGCCCACGGACGACGAGGCCGCACCCGGCGGCACGCGCCCCGGTCCGGGGCCAGCCACGGGCGACACGTACCGCCTGCGTCGGTACGTCGTCACCGAGTACGTCACCGAGACCGTCCCGGCCGACGCGGTCCCTCCGGCGCCGGAGCCTCGTGACGTGAGCGCCACGGGAGACACACCCACAGGAGACGCATCCCGAGAGGAGCACCGGTCATGAGCACCAGCTACGGGGCCACCCCGCCCCAGAACGACCCGCGCGACCCCGACCGGCGGGACGACCGCGTCGGAGCGGACCGTGCCGGGGACGACCCCGCCGCGTCCGGACCTGTGGCGCGCGACCGCGAGTCGGTCGTGGCGCGGGAGAAGGAGGAGTACGGCGGCATCAAGCTCGGCTCCGCCTTCTTCGGCTGGCTCACCGCCACCGGGACCGCCGTCATCCTCACCGCGCTGGCCGCCGCTGCGGGGGCGGCGTTCGGCCTCTCCGGCACCACCGACGCCCAGGAGGTCGTCGACCAGGCGACCGAGAACGCCGAGACGATCGGCATCGTCGGCGGCATCGTGCTCGTGGTCGTCCTGTTCGTCGCCTACTACTGCGGCGGGTACGTCGCGGGCCGCATGGCGCGCTTCGACGGCGCGAAGCAGGGCCTCGCGGTGTGGCTGTGGGCCGTGGTCATCGCGATCGTGCTCGCCCTCCTGGGGCTCGTGGCGGGCAGCCAGTACAACGTGCTGTCACAGCTCAACACGTTCCCCCAGATCCCGGTGAGCGCGAACGACCTCACGACCGGTGGCGTCATCGCCCTCGTCGCGGCCGCCGTCGTGAGCCTCGTCGGCGCCGTCCTCGGCGGAATCGCCGGCATGCGCTTCCACCGCAAGGTGGACCGGGCCGGCCTGGACGTCTGACCGCAGGCCGCCGCCCGACGGAGGGGCGCTGGTTCGAGGGCTGCACGCGCGAGTGCAGCCCTCGAACCGGAGCGCGAGCGCACGTGCGTCAGTACGACGTGCCCATGAGCTCGCGGACGTCGGCGAGGGTGCGGTCGGCGACGGCGTTCGCGCGCGCGTTGCCCTCCCGGAGCACGTCGAGCGGGTCGGGACCGTCTCCGGCCGCGAGCGCTCGCCGCCGCGCACGCAGGGGCCGCAGGTGCTCGACGAGCGCCTCGGCCACCACGTGCTTGAGCCGGCCCGCGCCCGCCGCGCCCACCTCGTCCGCGAGCGCCTCCGGCGTCGTCCCCGCGGCGAACGCGCCGAGCGTGAGGAGGTTCGCGACCTCCGGCCGACGCTCGGGCTCGTAGGTGACGTGGCGCTCGGAGTCGGTGCGGTGGCGGCGCACGAAGCGCACGGTCGCGTCCTCGTCGTCGCGCAGCTCGAGCGCGTTGCCCGCGGACTTGCCCATCTTGCGCCCGTCCGTGCCGAGGACGGTCGGGGCGGGCGCGAGCAGGACGTCGGGCTCGGGGAAGTACGGCTGCGCGGCGGCGTAGCGCTGGTTGAAGCGCCGCGCGATCGTGCGCGTGATCTCGACGTGGGGAAGCTGGTCCTGCCCGCCGGGGACGAGGTTGCCGTGGCAGAACAGGATGTCGGCGGCCTGGTGCACAGGGTAGGTGAAGAGCAGGCCGCTCATGGGCCGCCCCTGCCGCGCCGCCGCCGCGGCCGCCTCGGCCTTGACGGTCGGGTTGCGCTCGATCTCGGCCGTCGTGACGAGGCTGAGGAACGGGAGCAGGAGCTGGTTGAGGGCGGGGACCGCGGAGTGGGCGAAGATCGTCGTGCGGGCGGGGTCGATCCCGGCGGCCAGGTAGTCGAGGACCACCTCGCGGACGGTCCCGCGCAGGTCGCCGGCGTCGTCGCGGTCGGTGATGACCTGGTAGTCGGCGACGACGAGCACGACCTCCACGCCGTCGTCCTGGAGCCGGACGCGGTTCGCGACAGTACCGAGGTAGTGCCCGAGGTGCAGCGCGCCGGTCGGGCGGTCGCCGGTGAGGACCCGGAAGCCGGAGGGGTCGGTCGCGAGCCGCGCCTCGATCTCGGCCGACCGCTCTCGCGCGGCGGCGACGGACGCGGTCGAGGACGGCAGCGTGGACGAGACGGCGGACGAGGAGCCGGACGTCGGCGCGGTGGCTGTCGGGCGGGTCGTCTCGGTCGGGTCGAGGGTCGTGGTCATGGTGGTGCTCTCCTTCGGTGGGGAGCCACGCACCACGCCCGGTCGAGAACCGGGCCGGCCCGGACATGACGACGTCCCGGCTGCGGCGCGCAGCTCGGGACGTGGGCAGGACAGGTCACGGCTGCGGGGGCAGCCACCACCAGCTCTGCGTGATCATGCGCTTCACCCTACGCCCGTCGGGGCGGTACCCGTCCGCCGACGGTGAACGCCGGACGGTCACCGCGGCCCAGGGCGTTGACCCCACATGGGACTTCTCGACGACTACTCGCGCACCGTCTCGGGCGTCGCGGCACGGGTGATGCCGGCGGTGGCGGCGCTGCGCCTGCGGCACGGCGCGCGCGAGGCGGGCGGCTCGGCCGTGGTGATGACGACCGACGGCCTGCTGCTGACGAACGCCCACGTGGTGGGCCCCGCGACGACCGGCACCGCAGCGTTCTCCGACGGCACGACCCGCCCCTTCGACGTCGTCGGCACCGACGCGCTCTCCGACCTGGCGGTCGTGCGCGCCCGCGGCGAGACCCCCGACCCGGTGGAGCTGGGCGACGCCGACGGCCTCGTCGTCGGTCAGCTCGTCGTCGCGATCGGGAACCCGCTGGGACTCTCGGGGACGGTGACGGCGGGCGTCGTGAGCGCGCTCGGGCGCTCGCTGCCGACGCGGGACGGGACGGCGGCGCGGATCGTCGAGGACGTGATCCAGACCGACGCCGCGCTCAACCCGGGGAGCTCGGGCGGCGCGCTCGCGACCGCCGACGCGCGCGTCGTCGGGATCAGCACCGCGGTCGCGGGCGTCGGGCTCGGGCTGGCGGTCCCCATGAACGCGACGAGCCGGCGCATCGTCGACGCGCTCGTCCGGGACGGGCGCGTGCGGCGGGCGTACCTGGGCGTCGCGAGCCTGCCGGTCGCCGTCGCGCCCGGCCTCGCCGCGCGCACCGGGCACGACCGCGCGCTCCGCGTGGTCCACGTCGTGCCGGGCAGCCCCGCCGACACCGCCGGGCTGCGCCTCGGCGACCTGATGATCCGCGCGGGCGGCGCCGACACGGTCGAGGCGCAGTCGCTCCAACGGCTCATGCTCGACGAGGCGATCGGGCGCCGCCTCGAGATCACCGTGGTCCGGGGCGAGGCGCTGGTCGACGTCGTCACCGAACCCGTCGAGCTCGGGCGGTCCTGAGCCCCCTCCCGGCGTTCGTCGAGCGCGTCCGTCGGGGAGGATGGTCCCGTGCCTGAGATCTCCGTCGAGAACGTCACCGGTCCCGTCGCCTACCACGCGGAGGGCCCGGTGTGGTGGCCGGGCTGGGGCGGGCTCCGGTACGTGGACATGCTCGCGGGCGACCTCCTGACGCTGCGGCCCGACGGCGGCGTCGACCGCCTCCACGTGGGCGACCACGCGGCCGTGGTGCGGCCGCGGACCAGGGGCGGGTTCGTCGTCGGGCTCGCGCGGTCGGTGGCGGTCGCGGACGACGACGGCGCGCCGGTCCGCACGCTCGCGACGCTCGTCGACGACCCGACGGTCCGCCTCAACGAGGGGGCAGCCGGACCCGACGGCGCGTTCTACGCGGGCGGCCAGGCGGAGGGCGAGCGGCCGAGCGCGCTGTACCGGGTGGAGGCCGACGGGTCGTCGCGCGTCGTGCTCGACGGCATCGAGGTGTCGAACGGGCTCGGGTTCTCGCCGGACGGGTCGCGGGCGTACTACGTCGACTCGGCGACGCGGCGCGTCGACGTGCTCGACGTCGTCCCGGCCACGGAGGACCCGCGCGGGCTCGTTCGGCGCCGCCCCTTCGTGGAGATCGACCCCGACGACGGCATGCCCGACGGCCTCACGGTCGACGCCGAGGGCGGCGTCTGGGTGGCGCTGTGGGGCGGCGGGGCCGTCCGGCGGTACTTCCCCGACGGCACGCTCGACGCCGTCGTCTCGCTCCCGGTGTCGCAGGTGAGCGCGTGCACGTTCGGCGGCGACGACCTCGACCGCCTGTTCGTCACGACGTCGCGCCAGGGCCTGGACGACCCCGACGCGGACGAGGCCGCGTCGGGGTCGCTGTTCGTGGCGGACCCGGGGGTCCGGGGGCTCTCGGTTCTCCCGTTCGCGGGCTGACCGGGGCTGCGGGTCCTCAGCGGACGGCGTCGCGCACGCGCTGCTCGGCGCGGCCCAGGCCGTCGATCTCCAGGGTGACGACGTCGCCGTCCCGCAGGTAGGGGAAGCGCCCGGACAGGGCGACGCCCTGCGGGGTGCCGGTGTTGATGAGGTCACCGGGCTCGAGCACCATGTACTGCGACAGGTGGTGCACGAGGTACGCGACGTCGAAGATCATGTCGGCCGTCGTCGAGTCCTGCCGGGGCTCGCCGTTGACCCAGGACCGGAGCCCGAGGTCCTGGACGTCCACCTCGTCGGCGGGGACGAGCCACGGGCCGAGCGGGTTGAACGTCTCGCAGCTCTTGCCCTTGGACCACTGCCCGCCGGAGACCTTCATCTGGTAGTCGCGCTCGGAGACGTCGTGCGACAGCACGTAGCCCGCGACGTGGTCGAGCGCCTCCTCCGGCGACGACAGGTAGCGCGCCCGGCGACCGATCACGACGCCGAGCTCGACCTCCCAGTCGACGGTCGTCGCGCCGGGCGGCACGAGGACGTCGTCGTACGGGCCGACGACGGTGTTCGAGTGCTTCCAGAAGACGATCGGGACGTCGGGCGGGGTCGAGCCGGACTCGGCGGCGTGCTCCGCGTAGTTCATCCCCACGCACACGACGGCCGTGGGCCGCGCGACCGGTGCGCCGACGCGCAGCTCGTCCGCTCCGTCGAGCACGGGCAGCGCGCCCGCGGCGAGCGCCGCGCGGACCCGGCCGACGCCGTCGGCCGCGAGGAACGCGCCGTCGATCTCCGCGGTGAGCGGGTCGAGGGAATACACGACGCCGTTCTCGCGGACGGCGGGACGCTCCTGGCCGAGGGGGCCGAGTCGGACGAGCTGCACGGGTGGGTCTCCTAGGTCTGGGGCGGGTGCGGCCACCGCGGCGTGCTGCGGAGCGCCACGGTGCGAGAGCAGTGTGCGCGTCCTCAGGCGAGGGCGCGCGCGTGGTCCGGGTTGACGATCGACGGCACGGGGCGGCCCGCGAGGAAGTCGACGGCGTTGCGCGCGGTGTGCACGGGGAGGTCCTGCATGGCCTCGGGCGAGAACCACGCGGCGTGCGGGGTGAGCAGCACGTTGTCCAGGGTGCGCAGGCGCGAGTCGGCGGGCAGCGGCTCGGTCGCGTAGACGTCGAGCGCGGCCGAGCCCACGTGGCCGGACGCGAGCGCGTCGGCGAGCGCGTCCTCGTCGATGAGCGGCCCGCGGCACGTGTTGACGACCCGCACCCCCGGCTTCGCGGCGGCGAGCGTGCGGGCGTCGAGCAGGTGGCGCGTCGACTCGGTGAGCGGCGCGTGCAGCGTGATGACGTCGGCGCGCGCGACGGCCTCGTCGATCCCCACGGCCTCGTGGCCGTCGGCCGCGACGGCCGCCGCGTCGACGAACGGGTCGTGCACGAGCACGCGGTAGCCGAGCGCGCGCGCGGAGCGCGCGACCTCGGAGCCGATCCGTCCGTACCCGATCACGGCGACGACGGTGCTGGACAGGCGCGCGGCGTGCTGCGCCGTCGGGGCCCACGTGCCGGCGCGCAGCGCGCGGTCGTAGGCGACGAGTCCGCGGTCGAGCGTGAGGATCATCGCGACCGTGTGGCTCGCGACCTCCTCGATGCAGTAGGTCGGGGTGTTCGCGACGGCGACGCCGCGCTCGGTGGCGGCCGCGACGTCGACCATGTCGTAGCCGATGCCCATGCGCGAGACCATGCGCACCCCGCCCGGCCCGGCGACCGCGTCGAGCACGCGGGCCGTGATCGGGGCCCACTGGACCACGAGCGCGGAGGGCGCGGACCCGCTCGCGGCGGCCTCCTCGACGGCGGCGATCACCTCGTCCTCGGTGCGCGCGGTGGCGCGCACGGCCCGCAGCCCGGCGGCGGTCAGGGTGTTCTCGCACGCGGTCCCGGGCAGGTCGCAGTCGGTGATGACGACGGTGTCGGCTGTCATGCGATGAATGCTATAGCAAATAGCACCCTCGACCAACCCTCGGGCCGGTCGGATGCTATAGCGTGGCCTCATGACCCTTGCCCCGGACGGCGCCCGCCGCCGCCTCGCCCTCGTCACCGGCGCCAGCTCCGGCATCGGTGCCGCCACCGCCCTCCAGCTCGCGCGCGACGGGCACGACGTCTGGCTCACGTACACCGGCGGCGAGGCCGGCGCGCGCGCCACCGCCGCCCGGTGCGAGGAGGAGGGCGCCGCGACGCGCGTCTCGCGCCTCGACCTGCGCGACACCGCGTCCGTCGAGGCGCTCGTCGCCGAGGTGACCGACGCCTGGGGATTCCTCGACGTGCTCGTCAACAACGGCGGCGTGTGCCCCTACCGCGCGCTCGACGACATCGAGCTCGACGAGTGGGACCTGGTCATGGAGACCAACGCGCGCGGCACGTTCGTGCTGTCGCGCGCCGCGCTCCCGCTGCTGCGCGCGGGCCGTCCGTCGCCCGCCGGGGCGACGGTCACGCCCGACGAGCGGGCCGCGCGCGACCGCGCGATCGTCAACCTCTCGTCCATCGCGGGCGAGCAGGGCGCGCTCAAGACCGGCGTGCACTACGCCGCGAGCAAGGCCGCGATCCTCGCGATCACGCGCTCCTTCGCGCGCATCCTCGCGGGCGAGGGCATCCGCGTGAACGCCGTGACCCCCGGCCCCGTGACGAGCGCCATCACCGACCAGCTCGCCCCCGACGCCCGCGCCGGGCTCACCGCGTCCATCCCCCTCGGGGACTTCGGCACGCCCGACGACGTCGCGTGGGTCGTCGCGTCCCTCGCCTCCCCGCGCGCCGGGTTTGTCACCGGCGCGACGTACGACGTCAACGGCGGCGTCCGGATCGACTGACCGCCGCTCCACCGGTCCGCCGCGACACTCGCCCACCCCTGCCCGAGGAGGCACCCATGAGCACGTCCCCGTCCGCCGTCGTCACCGCCCAGGTCGACGCGTTCAACGTCCGCGACCTCGACGGCTTCTGCGCGACCTACGCGCACGACGCCGTCGTGAGCGGCGTGACCCCCGAGCCGATCGTCGGTCGCGACGCCCTGCGCGCGTTCTACGCGAGCCGGTTCGAGGACACCGCGCTGCACTGCGTCATCGACGCGTCCGTGACGTTCGGCGACCGCTGGCTCGTCGCGCGCGAGCTCGTCACGACCTCGAACGGCACCGGCGAGACCATCGCGACGTTCGAGGTCCGCGACGGCCTCATCGCCCGCGCGAGCATGGTCAAGGGCTGACTCCGCCACCCCCTGGGCGTCGTCCTCCGCATGCCGCCCGAGCCCGACCGGCATCGACGCAGCGATCGTCACCGCGTCAGCGAAGACCGTAGCGCGCGTCGAGGTCGGGGTCGTGGGGCGGGTTGCCGAACGACGCGGTCCAGGCGCCGTCGGCGGCGATCGACTGGCCGGAGACGTAGCCCGCCTCGTCGGACAGCAGGAACGCGACGAGGGCGGCGATCTCCGCGGACTCGGCGATGCGGCCGAGCGGCGGGCCCTCGGCGAGCGCGCGCTCCTCGGCGGCCGGGTCGGCGGCGCGCGCGATCTGCGCGTCGAGGTGCGGGGTGCGCACCCCGCCCGGCGCGACGGTGTTGGCGCGGATGCCGTACCGCCCGTACGTCACGGCGACGGAGCGCGCGAGCGCGTCGATGCCGCCCTTCGTCAGCTCGTAGGCGGCGTGGTCGGCGAACGCCGCGCGGCCGTGGATCGAGCCGATGTTGACGATCGACCCGCCGCTCACCTGGTCGGTGAACGCTTCGACGGCGGCGGCGCAGCCCCAGAGGTAGCCGAGACCGTTGATCTCGACGACGTCGCGCGCGTGCTGCTCGACCTGCGCCGCCCGCTCCGGGTCGGCGAGCGCGTGCAGGGGCGTGCGGACGGTGATGCCCGCGTTGTTCACCCACCCGGCGAGCGGCGCGAGGTCGCGCGCGGCCCGCGCCGCCTCGCGGTGGGTCTCGCGGTCACGGGAGTCCCCCAGCACGACGGCGGCGCACACCCCCTCCTCGACCGTCCCCGAGCCCGGGGTGCGCTCCAGCCCGACGACGGTCCACCCGTCGGCGGTGAGGCGCGCCGCCACGGCGCGGCCGATGCCCTTGCCGCTGCCGGTGACGACGACGCTGCGGTGCTCGCTCGCGGGTCCGTCCGCGGGTCCGGTCACGGGGTCGCCTCCAGGTCGAAGCGGTCGGGGTCGAGCGTGAAGCCCAGGCCGGGCGCGTCGGGCGGGGTGGCGTGGCCGCCGTCGAACACGGGACCGCCGCGCACGAGCAGCGGCGCGGGGTCGTAGGGGTTGCCCGCGGCCGAGCGGTCGAACGTCTCGACGCCGATGCCCGCCGCCCCGCCCAGGTGGACGCTGACCTCCGGGTACACGTGGCTGGACACCACCATGCCGCGCGCGGTCCACGCGCGCACGAGCGGGTCGGCGACCGTGATGCCGCCGATCGCGACGACGTCGACCCGCGGTACGTCGAGCGCGCCCAGCATCGCCAGGTGCGCGAACACCTCGGGGTCGGTCACCTCGTCGCCGACCGAGAGCGGCAGCCCGGACGCGTCGCGCACGCGCGCGGCGCCGACCGCGTCCTCGGGGAGCAGCGGGTCCTCGAGCCACGCGAGCGCGGGCTCGGCGTCGCCGGGTTGTCCCGCCGCGCCCGTGACACCCCACGCGTCGAGGTCCGCGAGCGCCTCGTCCGCGTCGCGCCAGCCGAAGCCCACGTCGACGACGACGCCGCTGCGCCCCGCGACGGTCGGCCGGCCCGTGACGCCGGGCAGCTCGGCGCGCAGGATCGCGAGCAAGTCGCGCATGAGCGTGCGGTCGGGCGAGCGCGAGATCTTCAGCAGCGGCCACCCGGCGCGCGCGCGCGCGAGCACCTCGTCCGCGACGTCGCGCGCGGTGCGTCCCGGCGTCGGGTAGGCGGCGACGAGGATCGCGGCCCGCGGCGCAGCGACCGCACCGGGCGGCACGTCGCCGTGCTCGGCCGCTCCCGGGTGCGCGGACCCGGCGGGCTCCGCGCCGTCGTCGAGCAGGGACCACACGGGACGCCCGGCGAGCCGGCCCGCGAGGTCCCACAGCGCGACGTCGACCAGGCCGATCGCGCGCCGCACGAGGCCCACGCGGCCGACGATCGCGGACCCGCGCAGGGCCGCGTCCCAGGCGGCGCCGACGCTCTCGCGCGCGGTGACGCCGTCGGACGCGACGACCTCCCGACCTACCACGTGCGGGGCGACGAGCCGGTCCACGAGCTCGGCCATGGGCGCCTCGCGCGTGAGCGCGTACGACTCCCCGGCGACGGTGCGGCCGTCGTCCGTCTCGGCGACGACGCGCACGCCGACGTACTCGCGGCGCTCGACCGCCATCGCGCCGAGGCGCAGCGGCTGCGGCAGCGGGACGGCCGTCGTCGCGGTGCGGACGGCGACGACGCGCGCGGCGGGCCCCACGCTCACTCCGGCTTCTTGGCGAGCGGCACGCCGTAGTCGACGAGGAACCCGCCGTCGACGTAGACGGTCTGGCCGACCATGTACGCGGCCTGGTCGGACACGAGCCAGCTCACCGCGTT